>JBKPBA010000434.1:0-4035 GCA_046726675.1 Chloroflexota bacterium | reverse complement strand
GCAATACAAGCATATACTGAGGCGCTCGATCTACTACGTGATAGCGAAGCAACTCCGTTCACCATCGCCAGAATGCACGAGAAATTGGGGGATGCTTATACGCAGCGTGCTAATGCTGATGAAGCGTGGCATGAGTATTCTCACGCTCTTGAACTTATGAAAGAAGAGCCTGGATTAGAAAGCAACGAGCTGTTGTGCCTGTATATGCGAATGGCTGAACTATCTACTCGCTGGTCAGGTTGGTTCAATACTCCCCCAGACATACGCAAGGTGCGTTTATATATTGATGCTGGATTGAAGCTACTAGAGGGACAACCACCGAATGGAGATCATGCATTATTTCTCACGTACCAGGCAATGCTGCACAGCCGACAAATGTCCAGCCGACGAATGAACCATGACAGCGGCAGCCGGGATCAGAGAGCCGAACTTGCCGAGAAAGCACTTCAAAGTGGACACGAGGCGCTACGGATCGCTGAAGAAGTGAACGATACCGGTTCTTTATGGGTCACATTGGATGTATTGGCCTATATCTATATGGTGCAACATAAATATGGAGAGGCACACAAGGTACAGCATCGTCGCCAGCAACTCGAATCTTTGATTAAAGGTCGAGACGAACTGTATGACTTGTACTGTTCCTTAGGCTGGATTCATCAACGTATCAGCGATTTTTCCACGGCAGCAATGTGGTTTGGTCATTCCTGGCGCATTGCTCAAACTATGGAAAGCCCTTCAATGCTGCTGCAGAGTTTAGTGGGACGTATGTACACCTGGTACGAGTGGAATCGCTGGAGCGAGGTACGTGAGGTAGCTTATAACATACTTCAGATAGCCGAACAATACCAACAAGAGCCACATTGGTTGTTAGATGCCCTGGAGACACTTGCAGACATTGCCTACCGAACTGGCAATGAAGAAGAGAGTGATTCACTTCTCCGTCAGTATAAACGTCTGGCTGAGCAGCGAGACTATCAGGCTGAACCTTCACGTAGTATCTATCTTGCTCGTGAGGACTGGATTCGCGCTTGCGCAGATTTCAAGGAGGCGCTTGAACTAAACGAGCCATTTCCTTCACCAGCAATGGTGGCCATTCTGGCTGAACTATATGTGATAACGGGTGAAAGTATGGAAGCACAAGAGGCTATGTGTGGGCGGGCCATAGCGGTAGCAGAGCAGGCTGGGTCGCGTAAGTTTTTTGCAGTAGCCCTACGAGCACGTGGACGAATGTACCTGGAACAACATGACTGGGAGGCGGCTGAACGCAACCTGCAGCAGGCTCTCGAGCAGTTCGAGCAGTTAGATTTACCCTGGGAACAAGGGCAAACTCTGTATTGCCTTGGATTGTTATACCGACGCAGAGCAGATGCAATGAATCATGGCAATCCAGTTGAACGCTCTGCTGATCTCAGTCGAACTCACTTCAATTTTGAACAATCGCTGGGCTTCTTCGAGTCCCTCAATGCCGTTCATGATGCAGAACGCGCTCGATTGGCCTTGGCACTAGATAGCAAAGCTCCAGTGTAAAGCAAATATCACATTTGCATTTCCCACAATGTCGGGCTTTTCCAAAGCTGAGTTGAATCCCATATTGCACCCATGGTATGAGGTAATACCGAGATATGCACCTGCCCCAGGTTAACTTTAGCCTCCCGAATTCGAGTACGCATGTTATTCAACGCGAGTTTTGGTGTATTGTTAGTGCGACTCAGGTGCGAGAGCCAGAGCCAGCGCACAGCATCTGTATGCCAGGTGCGCAACACTGCCTCTGCCGCCTGATCATTGGAAAGATGCCCGGTAGAACTTAAAATGCGCTGTTTCAAAGAATATGGATAGGGACCACGCAGCAGGCGCTCGCGATCATGGTTCGATTCCAGAATGAGTAAGTCGGCTTGATTCATCGCCTCAAGCATAGTTGGTGTAACTTCTCCACTGTCGATAGCCACACATACACGACATCCTCCTGCACTCAGCAGGTAGCCACATGGTGCAACAGCATCGTGCGAGACCGGGAACGATACTACTTCGATATCCCCAATCATACAGCGTGTACCTACTGCGAGATGAATGTAATTGTGGCACGCAGAATGAGGGCTTTTAATAGAATCGTCCTCAGGATCAGGGTAATCAAGTACAAGATGATCAAGTCCAGGGCGGGGGCAAGCTCCGGTTCTACTATACACAGAATGAATGCTTGTTCTATCGTCAATAATAACATGATCTGTTGGATCAATGCCTGCTCCGGTTTCTAATGAAACAAGTGCACCAGACTCGGAACGCAGGATACCTGCAGCGAAGACCTGTTCTATTGCAGCGAGTGTGCGAGGATCAGCAACTACAGGAGTAGCATAACGTTTCATAATAGTGGGAAGGCCAAGAATATGATCAGCATGCTCGTGGGTAATCAAAATGCCCTGAAGCTGTGCTAAGGTAACCCCTGCTGTTCGCAGGCGCTCGCGCAGAATCCGGTCATTAAAACCTGCATCTACCAATAACTTTGTGCGTCCGTTCGGCCCTGCTTCAACCAGGAGAGCATTTCCGCTACTTCCGCTACCTAATGAAACAACTCGCATACCTACAACCCCAACAGGCTCTGGGCATTTTCACCTAAGACCTTCTTCAGATCATCTTCATTCAGGCCAGATTGCGCGATATGATCAATAATACGCCGCTGGCGCAGCAGCCCATAATCGCTGGCGAACAGAATATGATCTGCGCCAACCAGATTCGCCACGATCGGAAATATATTCTGCCGGTAGAGATAGACCGTGGCAGCAGTATCATACCATACATTGGCGGTGATACGTTGTATCTCTGGCATAAGAGCATAAAAAGGCAATCCTCCACCCCAATGAGCAGCTACAAAATGTACATCGGGGAAAGCTGTCAGAAATGTAACGACGTCTTGTAGTGAAACATCACCTTTGCCTGGATAAGCATGTCCAACAGGTTCGCTACAATGGGAGAGTACGAGCAATTGATAGTGACGCACAACTTCCATAACTGGCGCTAGCAGTGTAATATCGCTCAGTTTATAACCCTGCCCATGAGGCATTAACTCACCAAGGCCGATCATACCAGCTTTCGCACAGCGTTCAAGCTCACGAATTGCCCTGACACCAATTGCCGGCTGAAGCACCGCCATGCCGTAGATACGTCCGGGGTAGCGACGCATCGCATCAATCACATAGCTATTTGTTTCCTCGATCAGTCCTGCATCAGTCCAGCCGAACGAGAATGCGACCGAAACATCTACTCCAGATGTCTCCATCTCCTCAATAAGATCTTCGGCGCTTGCTATACCCACTTGAGGATTAGCATAAAGTGCATTGAACCAGGGATCACGTTCACAATAGCGCTCACGATATTTGAGAATATCTGGAGGAAAGAGATGCGTATGAAAATCAATGAGCATATCTGGATACTCCTGCTCTGTAAGTGCTCACCATCGATAATGCTTATACTTCCTTTTATTAAGTATTATCACTCATTCTAGCCGATTTATGCACGCATGCATAGCCCAAAAACACAAAGGGCGCATAATATGCGCCCCAACAGAAAAACATTATTACCTCAATATTGCCAAGACCAAGGAAAGGGAGGAAGAGAGCCAGCAGACTCCGCGCTGCTGCGTGTGCCTGCACCGCGTGCGTGCCGCGCGCGCCTGTACGCAACGCCAGCTGCCGCACCCATGCAGGGCTCACAAGCCGTACGATCATTAGGGCCGCTTGGCTGCGCCTGTTACCAGGCGTGCACCTGCGGTCTAGCCACCAGCTGCTCTCGCTGGGATCTTGACTGCTGGCGCAAAGCCAGCAGTGGGAAGACGCGTCTTGGAGGCAGCTTCGCGCTTAGATGCTTTCAGCGCTTATCTCTTCTGGACGTAGCTATCCAGCGCTGGCCCAGGCAGGCCAACTGGCACACCAGCGGTCCAGCCATCTCGGTCCTCTCGTACTGGAGATGACGCCCCTCAGTCTTCCACTGCCCACGACGGATAGAGACCGAACTGTCTCGCGACGTTCTGAACCCAGCTCGCGT
>JBKPBA010000433.1:0-4716 GCA_046726675.1 Chloroflexota bacterium | reverse complement strand
TCCCCGGTCGGATTCGGAAAAAGTTGCACCCGCCGTTCGCAGTTCAATAACGTCACCACGTACCAGGCCAAGTACCTGCTCGAACATCTGCACAAGTCTGCAATCCATGCAGGTCACTACAGCCATACGTTTGCGCGGTGTATGTCCAATAATTGGCAGTCTGTTCTGCTGCACAAATTGCTCATTATAAGCCAGTATCTCATCAATTACCATGTTTAATACAATCCTCTCTTCTTTCCGATCCTTTGCAGACAATTATCAAGGGCGCAATATGCAAATGGATTCCTTTGCACCCTGATCCAGAAATAGCGTCTGAGAAATTGTCCTACTCTCCCTGCACCGCTGAATAACTTGCCATTCCATTGAAGTTATACAGGTTTTCAGTCTTTATAAAGTCGAAACCAGATTCATCTATACGCTGCAGAAGAGCGATTACCTGCGAGTGACTGATCGTTGCGCCTCTTGGTGCCATGAAGCGACAGCGCCAGTGATCGGTACAAAATGTTTCGGGCATACCTTCCGGCCATACTTTCGCACCGCGATTGGTAATCATTGTGAGATAGAGACCTTCACCACTGACACTTTTGAATGTTTCGCCTAATTCGTCGGCAGTACCATCGTGCCAATCCAGGAACACATCCACACCTATGAGGTCTTTCCGCTCGTTTGGTTGCTCCACAACAACTGATATATATTCTTGATGCTGTGGGCCAGTCGTATAGTTGACCGCTTTGAGCATATGGGGCTTCTTACCCAGACGTTCAACGACTGCTTCGGCAAATTCTTTAGTACCTACCTTCTGCTTGCTAACACCCTCGACGTAGATATCATACGTGTGTACACCATCTTCGATAGTTCGGAGCCAGGCATTATGTACAAGCGTTGCAACATCCGGCTGGTCTATATGCACCAGCATCATCACTGCAGCGAGTAACAGGCCTGATGGATTAGCGATGTTCTGTCCTGCGCGACGAGGAGCAGAGCCATGAATGGCCTCGAACATTGCGCATCGATCGCCGATATTTGCTGAACCTGCCAGGCCAACAGAACCGGCTACTTGAGCTGCAATGTCAGATAGAATATCCCCGTAGAGGTTGGGAAGTACTATCACATCGAACGCCTCCGGAGTATCGGCTAGTTTAGCCGAGCCAATATCGACGATCCATGTTTCGTTTTCAATGTCGGGATAATCTTCCGCGATCTCATTGAACACTTTATGGAACAGTCCATCGGTAAGCTTCATGATGTTATCTTTCATAAAGCATGTAACCTTCTTGCGATTGTGGCTTTTGGCGTACTCAAAAGCGTAGCGCACAATTTTTTCGCTGCCAGGTCGACTGATGAGTTTTAAACTCTCGACCATATCGTGGGTTTGACGATACTCAATACCCGTGTAGAGGTCCTCTTCATTCTCACGAATAATCACTACGTCCATCGTAGGGTGTTTGGTTTCAACAAATGGATAATAGGAGATGCAAGGGCGCACATTCGCGTATAGACCAAAGGTTGTGCGCGTTGTGACATTAAGACTCTTATAACCTCCACCTTGTGGAGTAGTGATTGGCGCTTTAAGAAATACCTTTGTGCGGCGAAGCGATTCCCACGCACTTGGTTCGATGCCTGCGCTGATACCGCGCAGGTAAACCCTCTCGCCAACCTCGATCTCTTCAATATCGATACGCGCGCCTGCCGCTTGAATAATGTCAAGGGTGGCTGCCATGATTTCTGGCCCGATGCCGTCCCCGTATGCTACGGTAATTGGTGTGTTTGTTGCCATGAACGTGATCTTCCTGTATCCTGAAGTGTTAAACTTGTCTCATTTGTTGTTTCAGTTTAGCATAGGGAGGCACTTCACACAAGCATTTTTTATCTGTACGTTTGCCCGAAAATCTGCTATAGTTGCTCATAAGTACAGTTGTGTATGTATCAGAAGTCTGTTTTAAATCGATAAGGTTGAGTGTTGAACGATAAAGTACCGCAGGCAGAACCGGATGCTGATCTTGAGCAGGTGCAACAGGACTATCTTGGCATAACTCCCCAACCTGGCAAACCTCCTGAGAAAGGTCAACGGGCCTGGATTGATCGCCCAGAGCAATTGCTTCACGCCGTTGATGCCCTTAAAACATCGAATGTTGTTGCCATTGATGCGGAATTTACTCAGGTACGTAGCACCATTCAAACTGGTGTTCCGAATTCCTCTCATCGCCTTGCGCTCCTACAATTGGCGATTAACCGGCGATGTTTTGTTGTGGATGCTTTGCGCCTTCATGATTTGTCGCCTCTAACTACTGTGGTAGAGGATACATCAATAATAATCTTGCTGCATGGTGCAGGTTCGGATCTGCGTGCAATGGCCGAACGAGGTTTGAATGTAGCTCATTACTTTGATCTCGAAGCAACATGTCGCTCTATCTTTGGACAGCACGAATCTTCGTTGGCAGCGATGTTGCAGCGAGCTTTTCATGTTCGGTTAGATAAGAGTTTGCAACGCACTGATTGGACACGCCGGCCTCTACCTCCGGCAATGGTGGCCTACGCTGCTCGCGATGCTGAAATGACCCTGGCGCTCTACTACTGGCTGAATGAACATTATCCCTGGGCGTTGAAAATCCATGAGAGTACCAATCTACAGGAACCAGTGGCAGCATGGATTGAACCTTTTCTTCGAGGGGCCTCGCCCATTCCGGCGGATGTGGCTGTAGCAGAGGCGATTGAGCAGGGTATTATAGTCAATCGGGACCAATTGTTGGTAGATTGTCGTGCTGCCCTCACAACACTCACCTATCCTATGCGTCGTAGCCGCTTGTTGCGTTTGATTGCCGACCTGTCCCTTGTGGAATTGTCGTCTGATATTGAACCACTTTTATCTGCGCCACCCGCAGAGGTGCGAGCAGCCGCTATCCGCGCTTTAAGCCGTCTAAATGTTGAGCAGGGCAAGGATCTCATTCGTCCTTTATTACTTGATCCAGTGCAAGATGTGCGTAAGGCGGCGCAAACAGCCCTACGTGCCCACTCTAATAAAGAACCGCATGCTAATTTGGCTACACGTGTCAAATCTGCTGATGGCACACGCAGTTGGACAGTTGGTGACTCGAACGAGACAGCCACTGTTGATGAAAGTGACTGGAAGGCGCGCTTGCGATCAATTATCAGCGAGTAGGAAACCTCCTCGGCAATCTCGTGCCCACCCAGACAAGAAACAATAGTATCGATACAATACCAATACGTCTCAAGCGGTTTACCCACTGCTGCTCTAATAACGGGTCGTTGTCCCCTAGTCCAAGTTGCCGCACAATAGTATGCAGAAATGTGGGTTTGTCTCGAAAAGTCGAGACTGCCCTACGGCCGTTATGTATTTGTGAGACTTCCAATTGGGTTACACTAACTTCCGCAGCATCTGGATACGAATAACTGGCGGAGCGCAAATGGTCTGCTACTGCCGTAAAAAATTGTTGTATCAGCACTTTGATTGTGCCTTTGACTATCGGACTGGGAAGCAGTGCGTTGGCCTTGGAAAAATGTAGGGAGCCTTGATAAGCAACTACTGTATTTTCGTCGTGTGCCGTCAATATTATATTCCACTCGGCATGAAATGTACCTGGGATTCCCTCACCCTCGGCTCTCATGTGGTATGAGTAAGGAAATTCCAGCTTAGCAGCAACAGCATGTCCCGAATACGAACCCCTCATTGGCGCGTGCTTTATATGCAAAGTAAAAGCATACGTATCTTCTCCTGTACACTCCAACCGTTCTATACCTGGAATGGTGCGTTGTAGTGTTTGTAGATCCTTTAAAAGTTTCCATACTACTTCTGGTGAAGCTTGAAGCGTATACGTTCCCTCAATATCCATATCTTAAGCTATCCTTTGTAGTCAGTACGATATGTCCTGCACCATTATAGGAGAGCCAGGGCTAGCTGGCAATGGGAAATGCAGTTTTGGTTCCACCAACTATCGGGTGCCAGATTGCCTCTCGCGTAGGGGCGGGAGCGGTGTGGATGAGTGGTGGGGACGCTTGCGTCGCCCAGGCTCATCGTGGACCTTTCTCAGTCAGCACCCGGTTTTTGGTGGAACCTGCAGTTTTCAAAACCTTGCGCTCGTTTCCCACACGGTGTATACTAAGCCCCGTATCATTGAGACAAGTGGAAGAACTGGCGCCCACAATGGGTATCTACATTTTCGGATCTATAAAGTTGTTGTGAAAATGTAGAGGCGACCATCACGGTCGTCCTGTCTGCTTCCCCTATGAGGAGCATATGTGAAATGAGAGTAATACTTTTAAAAGATGTTGAGGGCCTGGGAAAGGCCGGTGACTTAAAAGATGTAGCCAATGGCTATGCCCGAAATTTTCTCTTGCCCAAAAAAATGGCTGCTGGAGCAACGCCACAACTACTAGCAAATTATCAGCAACGCATAGCTGCTGAACAACGCAAGCTTGAGAAACAAACAGAGCAGAATCAACAACAAGCAGAGCGCCTGGGTCAGGTTTCCCTCACATTCAAAGCACGTGCCGGTAGGCAAGGACGGCTCTATGGGTCAATCACCAGCCAGGATATCGCTGCTGGCCTTCGTGAGAGCGAAGGCATTGCCATTGATCGGCGTATGATTGAGCTGCCCGATCCAATTCGTGCGTTAGGTACCTACATGGTGCCGGTGAAGCTTGGTCAGAAGCTTGAGCCGAAAATCACAGTAAATGTTGTCGACGAATCAGACAGCG
>JBKPBA010000432.1:0-3040 GCA_046726675.1 Chloroflexota bacterium | reverse complement strand
GCCCATAACCATGGCCATATCATGCTCAACCAGGACCTGGGTGACGCCAAGTTGCTCGTTGATGTCCAGGATGGCGGCCGCTATGTCTTCCGTTTCCTCGACGCTCATACCGGCGACAGGTTCGTCCAGTAGGAGCAGGCGAGGCTCCAGCGCCAGAGCCCGTGCAAGATCGGCGCGCTTCTGCAGGCCGTATGGCAGGCTGCGCAAAGGAAAGTTATACCAGCGTTCCAACCCCAGCAAGCTGAGCAGGTGCAGGCAATAGGCGCGGTTCTTCTTCTCTTCGCTGCGCGTCCTGCCGATGTGAAGGCCACCCAGTAGGATGCCACTGCGCATGCGTGTATGCCGTCCCAGCAGCAGGTAGTCCAGTACGGTAGTATTGGGGAACTGCCCCAGGTTCTGGAAGGTACGGGCAATGCCAGCGCGCGCTACCTGGTGAATTCTTAGCTGCAACAGGTCGCGCCCATCGAGGGTTACTTGACCCGCGACCGGCTGGTAGACACGCGAGATCACATTCAGCAGGGATGTCTTGCCGGCGCCGTTTGGGCCAATGATGGCGAATAGTTCCCCACGCTGCACCTGAAACGAAACAGCGGTGAGAGCTTTGATACCGGCAAAGCGTACCGAGAGGTCACTGACGATGAGTAGAGGTGGAACTGCCTGGTGCTGGTTGTGCTGGTTGGGCCCGGAAGGCAGGTCGTTCAAAGGGCCCACCTCCTCTCAGGTCGACGTTGACGAAGCATCCCCATGTTGCTGCGCTCCCCTTCTTCGTGCAGTCCCAGGTAAAATTTGCGCACGCTCTCGTGCTGCATGAGTTCAGCTGCAGATTGTGCCAGTACAACTTTGCCGGTTTCCAGCACGTAGCCGTGATGAGCGATGGATAACGCCATTTGCGCATTCTGCTCTACCAGGAGCACGGCGGTCCCGCTGGCGTTGATCTCAGCAATGATTTTGCGAATCTGCTGGACCATAAAGGGGGCTAATCCCAGGGAAGGCTCGTCCAGCAGGAGCAGCCTGGGACTGGTCATCAGCCCACGGCCAATGGCGAGCATCTGCTGCTCGCCGCCAGAGAGGTAGCCGGAGACACTGCTGCGACGTTCACGCAGCAGTGGAAAAAGGTCCATGACGCGGTCATAGGCGCGCTGCACGGCAGCAGAATCACGTGAGTTGATTGCTCCTGTCCGTAGATTCTCGTCAACTGTCAGATCCGCAAAAAGTCGACGCCCTTCCAGGACCTGGTTGATACCGCGCCGGACAATTTGAGTGGCGTTCAGGCGATCAATGCGTTCCCCATCAAAGAGGATAGAACCGCGTACAATGCTGGCTTTGTGGAAGTTGAGCAAGCCAGAGATGGCGCGTAGAATAGTGGTTTTGCCCGCGCCATTGGTGCCAAGCAGGGCCACGACTGTTTTGTCTGGTACCTCAAGCGAGACGCCGCGCACCGCTGGAATGACATTCTGGTAGGTGACGGCGATGTCCTGGAAAAGCAGCATGCTGCTCCCTTCCTTCCTCAAGATGTATTCAAGGCTATTTCAGGGATAGATCAGCAGGGTTCTTAAGGTTGCGCTTGAGCCGGGAAGCTAAAGATTTCAATATACTATATATACTATAACATGTTACCCGGCGCAAGGGTCTGGTCTTTGACGCAGGGTTTTGCGAAAGTCGCCTTTTGGTGCAGGGCGGCCCGCTAGCGGGCCGCTTTGCCACTCGGCGAGCGCCGCAGGTGCGAGCAAAGATCTCGAGAGGGGACTTTCGCATTGATCACTTGACTTCTCTCTATTGACATGTTATATTTCCATCATGTACTGTAAGTTTAGTACGTTAATCCTTAACGACATGTATTGGTATATCAGTACAATGGCAGGGAGTCGTCATGTACACTGCACAACCCGACAATTATCTAATACCTGTGCTGCCTGAAGATGTGCCTGTGACGATGCCGGAACTGCCAATCAGGTTCACCATTACAACTGCGCAGCAGTTCAGAGCTATCAGTGATCCTATGCGATCGCGCATACTAGGTATCATCCAGAACCAGCCCGCCACGGCCAAGCAGATCGCTGGCCGGCTGGGCGCGACGCCGGGAGCAATTGGTCATCACATGCACGTGCTTGAAGCAGCCGGTCTGGCAAAGGTCATCGCCCGCCGCCTGGTGCGGGGCATTGTGGCGAATTACTATACCCGCACGGCGCGCATCTTTACCTATGATTTCCCAGACGAGATTGCAGGCGGTGGCTCAGGTAGTCTCGAAATTATGTCGAAGGCACGGGACGAACTGGTGGAGGCGCTTATAGGAGTGGAGAGCGATCCTTGTCAAACGATATCATTTCCACATGTGCGCCTCTCACCGGAGCGTGCTCAAGCCTATTTTGAGCGTATCGGGGCGCTCGTTGAGGATCTCTTGCATGAGCCGTCTGACCCCAATGGCCAGATCTATGGCGTCTTCGTCGCTATGTTCAAGGCGCCGGCATATATGCAGGACTCCAGTACATCCATAGCGCCGGAAGAAGCTATAGTAAGCGATGGGGGAGAAAACTCATGAAATCGACTATGGTATCTGAAGGCCTGACCGGGCCTCCACACGTTCCGTTGTGGCGCAACCGCGATTATATGTTGTTATGGAGCGGGCAGGCTGTTTCGCTGACCGGCACGGTCATCTCGCAGACAGCATTCCCGCTGCTGGTCTGGGATCTCACGCATTCCGCGGCCCAGGTCGGGCTGGTGGGTGGGTTGGGTACGGTGCCCTACGTGTTTCTCAGCTTGCTGGCGGGTGCGCTCGTCGACCGCTGGGATCGCAAGCGCGTAATGATCCTGTGCGATACGGGACGCGCACTCAACCTGGTGAGCGTGCTGGCCGCGCTCATGCTGGGCCATCTCACGGTAATACAACTCTGTATCAACGCGCTGGTCGAAGGCACGTTTTTCGTTTTCTTCAACCTGGCGGAGGTGGCCTGCCTGCCGCGCGTGGTTGCCAAAGAGCAATTGCCCGCTGCTACCGCACAGAACGAATCGACCATGGGTATCACAATCCTGCTCGGCCCAT
>JBKPBA010000431.1:0-10351 GCA_046726675.1 Chloroflexota bacterium | reverse complement strand
ACCCTTGCGATCCTTCAACCACTTATGACACACCTGGTAGCCGCCAACATGGAAATTCCATACCTCCGGTGGCACCCCCTCAAAATACTGCACCTTATTGATGTAAACTTGTCCCTGCTCAGGCTGGTCGCGTGGCTCCAGGTACTCAATCTTCTCAACCATATCATTTCCCTTAGCCGGATATTTCGGCATCGCCTTCCCAAATTTCTCCATCAAGTGCAGCCCAACCAACCGTTCACCCAATTTGCGCAACTCACGAAACAGATCTGCATTTGAAGTAAGGGGCAAGCGTGGGAAGTCAATCTTGAGAAAATCAGCATATCGCACACGATAGGTTGGTGAATGGAAGACAGCGTACATGTAATCGAAGATATCTTCTGGCCCAAAAGTCTGTTGTACGTCACCTTTGCCATCCTGCATAAATTGCATGTTGAGCTTGTTCGAGATGTCTGTGATGAATGCAGGCGAGAGATTGGGGCGGCGACCACCAGGAGTGTTGGAGGAAAAGTGTGTGTCAAAAAGTCCTTTCTTATTAGGATCAGAGTAGAGGTAGAGAGGAAAGTATTGGATACCGCCTCGATAAAATAGATTTGTATCTGCCACTTCCCTTCCTACGGTAGCTAAATTCCATTCTTCTCCTCCAACTGCCTGCCCTTGTCGTCCTGTAGCGAAACAGATGTTAGGGAAACGCACATGCCACAATTCAGTTTCACGAGGTCTATCCATCAAATAAGGCCCATAGTAGCAGAAACGAATGTCTAGTGGACGGTATAAACACGGAATTAGCGGTTTTGTCCAATCTTCAAGAATTCTCAGTGTTCTCCTTACATTTTGCAGCGTCCAATCTCCTGTATTAGCAAGATCGAAGCGTTCTGCTAAGTGGTTGTCGCTCTCATTGGGGTCTATTAGTTGTTCCAGTCGAGAGCGAAGTTCATCCACATGATATGCTACTGCGAAATGGTCTCTATGAGTTTTGAAGCCGTTGGCGCTAGTAGTAAAAATGGAGGTAACCTTCCAAGCCTGATCATATTCTTCTTCTACATCATCTTCTTGTGGTTTGAAGAGGTAGAAAGGCGATTGCGGCTCAAAAGTTGTCCATTTTGTTATACTAACATCATGTTCAGCTAGCCAGTAATACTTTCCGCCTACAAGCTGCTGCTTTTGCAATGCCTTTTCGTATACCTCGCGAAGTCCCCATAAATGAGCGTGATGTACATTAAATGTATGAGTTGTATCGGCTTTTCCCTTCCGCTTTACAAAAATGCCAATCGCGACACCCTGTTGAATATCAAAGACGTTTTCATCCTTTATACCATCCGGTGCTCGTTCTTTTTTCTTTACATTGCCATGCAGGTCAAGAATGTATAGTTCATCAAAGCTCTGAATCAGGCTCTGTCGCATGCCGCGAAAGGTCGGGTTATCCAGATAGCTATGGTTGGTGATGAAGGCAAGGATACCATAGCCTGTTTGTTCGATTCGCCACTGTGCGAACCTGATGAACTTTACATAGTCATCATTTAAAGACTTGGGGTTGCGCTCTCCCAGTGGTTTGCCGTCAACCTCAAAATAGTTCCCTACCTTCTTTCCTGACCTGCCATCATCCCCATGCAGGAGATCAGTAACCCATTCCCCTTTGTTAGCTGAGTGTCCGGAGTATGGTGGATTGCCAAGCACCACCATCACCGGGTAATCCTGCTTCACCCTGGCAGCCTCATTTGCCTCGTCAGAAATGAAGCTACCAGGTAAAAGCTTAGAGCGACTAAACGCCTGCTCCAGTGTATTAGTCAGGTACACACCCAGGCGTTCATCCGATTCAAAATCATAGGCCCAGTTGCTGCGCTCCTCCTTTGGCAGATCAAGCGCGGCAAGCTGCATACCCAGCTTGAGGTGTGCCACTGCGTAGGGAGCCATCAACAGTTCAAAGCCAAAGAGCCGCGGTAGCATGTGTTCGCGTACGTAGCCTGACCACATGCCAGCGTTGCCCGTCTTGCGGTAGGTTTCACGAATAAGATCGATGATGGTGTATGCAAATGTCCCTGTACCGCATGCCGGATCGAGTAGCAGGACTCGTGGAGAGCGTTCTGTACGCTTTTTGCCCTCATCATCGATGTAGGTATAGGTAACCGTAGAGGTATCGGCAAGACCATAAGGACAATCAAAATGCTCCCGTAAGAGATAATCGACAGAACGCACGATGTAGGAGACAACTGGCTCAGGCGTATAGTAAACACCACGCAGTTCGCGCAGCTTGGGATCGTATTGTGTCAGAAACGTCTCGTAGAAATGCACTATGGGGTCTTCGCGGCGCGTGCGCTTGCCAAAATCTGCCAGCACCGCTTCCATATCAGTCACGCCCAGCACCTGTGTCAGTTCGTTCACAAAGCCAATGAAAGGTTCTTCATCGAAGTCGGCTCCTGCAATTGTGCTAAAAAGTTTACGGAGGAAAGGGTTAGTGCGCGGGATTTCCTTTGCTGCATCACTTCGATTAAATGCTTCTCTACCTTTGTGGTTGTAACGGGCAGCAAAGAGACCATAAGCAAGGGTTTGCGCAAACATATCGGCAAATTCTTCCGTAGGAAGATCAGGCAAAAGTACAGTTTTAAACGCCTCATACAGACCTTTCTGCGTATCCGATGCTTCTCTCTTCTCAAAAGCCTGGATGGTGATATCTCGAATCATATGCGTAAGGCGTGCCATGCGTTTTGCCAGTTCCTCTGGCTTGCGAATAGGTTCAGCGCTGTGTTGCAGGAAACTGCATAGCAAGTCACCTGTTGCTACTATCCCCGGTTTATCAGGTGTAAGCGATCTCCCTCCATATGGAGTCGCCAGCCGAGCAGCCATCTGTTTATCACCTTTGATGTACCAGCGGAACTCCAGGTAATCCGTCAAAATGAGGTTATCAAGCGCATGCAGGTAGCGTTTTAACTGTTCATCTTTCTCAATCTTATCGAGAGGAACGCCGATATCCTTAGCTTCGATATACCCAATGGTGAGGGAACTGCCGCTTGTTGAGCGCAGCACCGCATAATCAGGAGCGCCACATGCAACACGTTTCGGCTCATTAACTGCCGTAATGTCAGCCACAAGTTTCGGAAGCATAGTTTGTAGGGCGGAACTGTAGCTATGTTCTTTGGCAATACCCAGTTTGTAATATCTTTCGATCTCCTTGAGGTAGTTATGCAGGATAGTCTCGTTCTCTGTCATCTTAGCTCTTTCCAATCACCGCTATGCGGGTGTATTTCATATTTGGTTTATTAGGTCAAATACATGGCTGTGTTTGCTGAACAAGTGTAACGCAAGGTAAGGATTATGGCAATATTTGGATGATTACCCTGTTACAAGTGATGCAATTGATGCAAGTGTTGCAAATATGGACGACGAATTCGATTTCTCAGCCTTATATTATGTTACTCATGCTCGAACTCAAGCTCAAAATGTGATTACCTGGGATTTAGCAGAAAAGGCTGTTACAAGTGATGCAACTGATGCATCTGTTACAAATACCACTGGTGAAGTCCTCCCGTATCTTTGGATCTGGGATTCGCCAGCAATATCTGTTAGAAGTGTTAGAAGTGCTATAATTGTTATAAGAGTGCGCAATATGGATGCGACTCAGTTTTACCTACAAGATTATTCGTAACTTTTCACTTCTCCTTTCTTTTGCGCCTCCAGAGGCGGCGCAAGGCAAGGGATTCCAAGGGACTTGCAAGTCCCTTGGAATCCCTTGCTGAATAGTCAAAATCGACCTGAAAAGTTGTTTCGCAATTTGTAGCGTTTGTGTCAGCTTTCTGAAACATTCTTCTGAAAGGCGAGATGCGATGGGTGATCTCTGGCGAGCACTCGGATACCTGCGCAAGTACTGGCCTGTAACAATAGGGGCTTTCGCCAGTTTGCTGATCGTCACGCTTACAAGCCTGATTAGCCCACAGATTTTACAAGTGTTGATTAATCGTGGCATCAGCGCTAGCAACCTCAGTGTGATTTTATATGCATCGCTGCTCTTACTGCTTGTTGCTGGCATCCGAAACCTCTTTACATTTACGCAAGGATTTTGGAGTGAGAAAGCCTCCCAGAGCGCAGCCTATGAGATGCGTAACGCTATTTTCGCCAGGCTTGAAAATCTGAGCTTTAGCTATCATGACCAGGCACAGACCGGACAATTGATGACTCGTGTAACGAGTGATGTAGACACGGTACGCAACTTCACCGGCAATGGACTGTTACAGCTCGTGAATGCGATTGTAATGCTATGTGGCAGCGCAATCATTTTACTCCTGACGAACTGGCGCCTGGCGTTAATCGTACTCACAATAGTTCCAGCCATTCTGAGTATCTTCTTATTTTTTCTACGCAGGATAGGACCACGCTTCCGCCTGGTGCAACAAAAGCTGGGCAACCTCAATACCATTCTACAGGAAAATCTGGCAGGGGTACGTGTAGTCAAGGCATTTGTGCGAGAGCCATATGAAGTGACACGTTATCGAAACTCCAATAATGATTTGCTCCAAGAGAACCTGGCTATTGTGCGAGGCACATCTTTGTCTTTCCCACTAATCTTTTTTATTGCCAATCTCGGCACACTGGCTGTGATCTGGTTCGGAGGTACTCAGGTAATAGGAGGACAGCTTAATATTGGAGAATTAGTTGCCTTCAACTCATATCTGGCCTACCTGCTGATGCCTGTTTTCGTCCTTGGTAGCACACTGACATCAATTACACAGTCGGCTGCCTCGGCGCACCGTGTATTCGAGATAATCGATGCTCCTATCGAGGTAGCAGATAAACCTGATGCTATTGCCCTGACCCATCTCCATGGCCGTGTTGCGTTTGAGGATGTTTCTTTTCGTTACGCTGGCAGTGAGATAATGACACTGACCAATGTCTCATTCGTCACGCAGTCCGGCCAAACGGTGGCAATCCTGGGCAAAACTGGTTCGGGCAAATCCTCGATCATCAATTTGATCCCACGCTTCTACGATGTCACCTCTGGGAGAGTGGTGGTTGATGAATACGATGTGCGTAACGTTACACTGGTAAGTTTACGTTCACAAATTGGAATTGTGTTGCAAGAGACAAACCTCTTCAGTGGGACAATTCGAGAAAATATCGCTTATGGCCGTCCGGGCGCGATACAAGAAGAGATCGAAGCCGCGGCAAGAGCTGCTCAGGCACACTCGTTTATTACCAATTTTCCTATTGGTTATGAAACTATCGTGGGTGAACGTGGCGTCGGGTTAAGTGGGGGTCAGAAGCAACGAATCGCCATCGCTCGCGCGCTCCTATTAAATCCCTCAATATTAATCTTAGATGACAGTACATCAGCAGTAGATGCGGAGACAGAATATCAAATTCAGCAAGCCCTGCAACACTTGATGACAAACCGCACTTCATTCATAATCGCGCAACGTATCAGCACGGTACGCAATGCTGACCATATTTTACTCGTAGATGGGGGACAACTCATAGCACAGGGAACGCACGAAGAGTTGTTACGAAGTAGTTGCGAGTATGCTGTGCTACTCGAATCACAACTGCTGAGTGATAAAGAAGAAGTAGCTATTGCGTAGGCGTTTTAATCTTTTCATGGAGAAGATATGAATCAGCGAGTAGCCGCCGATCAAATAGCCCATATATATGGTTCGGGAAAAGGGGCTGGACAAGAGCGCATTCAAAGCGGTGCGCTGCTACTTAGATTGCTGCGCTATCTTGCACCTTTCCGCCTGCAACTCCTGGGTGCACTTGTACTGGTTATTATCACCGCACTGGTACAAGCAATAGGACCAGCGCTGATTGCTCGCGCAATCGATGTGAACATCACACAAAAAGATTTCTATGGTCTGACCCAGACAATGCTTCTATTGCTGGGAGTTTATATAGTCGGACTAGTATCGCAGTCCGGTCAGGGGTACCTCATCGGCTGGGTTGGTCAGAGGTTTCTTGCACAGCTACGCGTCCAGATATTTGACAAAATACAATCGCTTCCCCTGGCATTTTTTGACCAGAATAAGGCAGGCGATTTGATGTCACGCCTGGTGAATGATATCCAGACGATCAATCAATTGCTCAGCCAGGGCATTACTCAGGTGATCGGCAGTGTGTTCTCACTGGTTGGTATTATCATAGCCATGCTGGTACTGAGTTTGCCCCTTGCAGTGGCCAGCTTTCTAGTTCTGCCTGTAATGATCTGGGTAACTGTGCTATTTGCTCGACGTTCTGGCGTTGCCTTTCGCAGGACTCGTACTGTCCTAGGTATTGTCTCTTCAGAATTAGAAGAGGAGCTTGCAGGTGTAAGAGTAGCCCAGGCATATAATCGAACAGAAGCAAATATTCAGCACTTCGCCGAACATAACGCGGCCAATCGAGACGTGAATGTACATGCTGTTATTGTAACTTCAGCTTTTACACCATCCATTGATATGCTAAGTACACTGGCAACGGTTATCGTAGCTGCATTCGGTGGCTGGCTGGTAGTCAGTCACAAGATTCCCATTGGAATTGTAGTAGCGTTCTTCATCTATGTGCAGCAGTTCTTCCGCCCCATCCAGATCATCAGCAATATTTATACACAGATGCAAAGCGCATTCGCTGGCGCTGAGCGTATATTCGATCTGATTGATACACCACAGCGGCAACAGGATAGTCCCGAGGCACAGATACTACCAACAGTGGAAGGGCGCGTCGTTTTCGAACATGTCAATTTTAGCTATGATGCCATACCAGACCCGACGAACCTGGTGTTACATGATATTAACCTGGTTGCCGAGGAGGGGCAGACTATCGCGCTTGTAGGAGAAACGGGCGCAGGTAAATCCACTCTCGTCAACCTGATCCCACGTTTCTATGATGTCACAAGCGGCAAGGTGCTGATTGATGGATACGATACAAGCGAGGTAACGCTTGCAAGTCTACGGCGACAAATAGGATTTGTACAGCAAGACACTTTTCTTTTCTCAGGCACAGTAGCCGATAATATTCGCTATGGGCGTCTTGATGCCACAGATGTTGAGGTGGAAGAAGCAGCTAAAGCCGTGAGCGTACACGATTTCATTCTGGCTCTACCCGAGGGCTACAAGACCAAATTAGGTGAACGCGGAACTGGGCTGAGTCAGGGTCAGAGGCAGTTGATTGCCTTTGCTCGTACGGTGCTGGCTGAAGCGCGCATCCTGATACTTGATGAAGCCACATCTAACATCGATACCTATACTGAAGGCTTGATCCAGAATGCTCTGAAGCGACTGCTTAAAGGCCGCACGACCTTTATCATCGCGCATCGCCTTTCCACTGTGCGCGACGCCGACCTGGTGCTTGTGGTTGATAAGGGACAGATTGTCGAACGGGGTACTCATGATGAGTTATTGGCGTTAGAAGGGCGCTATGCTGAATTGTATCAACGCCAATTCCCGTAGACGTATGCCAAAACCGGCTAGCAATCATTCACAGATACTGCGGGTACAGCCCAACTCGCTTGACACACTCTCAGCATTCCTCTACAATTCCTCTCTCATAGAGGAACAAGAGCAATGGCTACGTTTACACGCTTACATTTTGTGGTGTGGATTGAGCGAATTTAAAAAATGAATGACTTCCGTCAATCTTGCTTGAGCACGCTCAAGCACTGTCATTGACAGAGTAACCTCGCTTTGTAGTCGTAACTTTTCGGCCTGATCAAGTAATTTCCAGAGTGCAGCTTCACGTTCATCTGGTGAGGCTGCATCTCCTGGTAGACAGAGTAGACTGGTTGACAGGCGAAGACGGAGGGACTCTGGCAGCTCACCAAACGCAGAACCAGGTAGGGTAGCGATATCCCATTCTTCCAACAAATAGCGCGCCAGTTCTGTACCTGTTTTGATACCCATTATGGCGAGGGAAGAACGCCATGGGGAGAAATCTGGATAGAGATAGAACCCACCTGCTGGACGTGGACATTGAACACCAAGACCCACAAGAGTATCATAGAGGCGCCCGGCTACATAGCCGTGGACGAGCGCTGAGTGCTGCACGTATTGTTCTATTGATTCATTAGAGGAGAAGGCGACAAGAGCAGCTTCCTGAACCGGTGTGGCAGTAGATGACCAGATTTCACTTGCCAGGCTGCGTAGAGCAACCATCACCTGTGTGCCCGCTGCCGTTGGAGGAAGAGCCGCGTAACCGAGCCGCCAACCGCCTGCTGAGAAGGCTTTTGAGAGTCCCCCGGTCACGATACAACCTTCAGGATAAAAGCGGGCAGGTGAGACATGTTCACGCCAACCATGAGCAAGCTCGGCATAAATTTCGTCGCTTATGACTGTTATGCCTTCTTCACGTGCCCAAATAACAAGAGCCTCCACATCAGTACGATCAAACATACTGCCTGTGGGATTGCTTGGTGTATTTACGATCAAAATACGTGGATTAGCCCCATTTCTGTGCGCTTGAAGCATTGCTTGAGATAGAGCGTGTGTGGTTAGACGATGACAATCGTCTGGATCAGTCTCCACTCCGATTACTCTTCGACCTGCCAATCGAGCCTGTGGGCCATAACTGACCCATGAGGGAACTGGTAAGAGCAAGTCCCCTTCGAGTACCTGCATAAGAGCATAAAGTAACGGTTTACTTCCCGGAGCAACAATGATTTGATCAGAGGAAAACGTCAAACCCCGCTTGCGTGCCAGGTACTCTGCAACGGCCTGACGCAGCTCAGGTACTCCGAGCACAGGCGCATAGCCAGTATGTTTCGCTGCTTCAGCCAAAGCTGTATCTAACAGAGGATGTAGAGGAAAAGAAGCTTCTCCAAAGCCGAGATGAATGGTTTCCCGACCTGCTGCTCGCCGCTTAGCAACAGCCTCATTCATGGAGAGGGTTGCAGAAGTGGCGAGCGCCTGCGCTCCTGGTACTATGTTGAGCGGAGTTTGTTTTGGTATAAGTAAAGGGTCTTGATATCCTTGTGTATCGCCGGAATGTATGGTACTCATAGAATTCTACTGAGTTCCTGGCCCGCCTGAGTTCTCCAGCCGCTCACGCATGCTCTCGTAGGTGGCTGTATCGATTTCGCCGCGCGCATAGCGCTGGCGCAGAATCTCCATCGCTGAGGGCTGCGCAGATGGCATCCAAGGATTGTAAAATGGAGGCATATGCATATGTCTATTTCTAGAGCTGAGCCAACGTATCACGCTCCATATCAGTAAACCCAGGATGATTAACCAGAATATCCGGCCCAGGAACAGAAAAGGCAGTAGTAAACCGAGGCCGTGTCCAAATCCCCACATCATGGGAATCCTCTCTTTCTTTCAAAAAACTACTTTTGTTGTGGCGACATTCATATTCACAACTACGTATTATTTTGTTGTATAACACATCATGTGCTATCACCACTTCTCACATATATATACGTTAAGCGTATGATCGGGGTTATAAATCTTTCGTTACCTTTACTTTTCTAGCAGAAAGAAAATGATTGGGCAATCCAGACTGCTTCAGAAATTGTAACAGCGTGATTTAAGGGTGTAATGACCAGGATATCGTATCCTGGTTCTGAGATGAAACGTCCGAGACGATACGATATGCTTAAGATGTAGGCAATGTTCTACCACCGGTTCTGGGATCCCCAATAAAGCGCAGGCGCGAAGCCGATGAGAGCAGTCGGGATGGCTGTCAAGGACAGTAGTACACCTTTGAGTAGAGAGACCATAGTGTCCCGGCGCTCACTCTTACTTTGCCGGCGTAGTTTTACTAACCCGACTATGCAATAGCCGACAATCCAGAGCGCGATGGCGAAGACAGCCGAAACGATAAGTGGATCAGTCCACATACCAAGCCTGATGAGCAGGCCAATACCAGCCCTACGCAGTGCCAGTTGACGAGTGGATGCCCCTGCTTGCCAACGTTGTGTCAGGCGCAAGTCCGAAAGGAGCAGCCATGTCATAATCACGAAAGCTTCAATATAACCGCCCATCATGCGCAATTCTATGACCGAATCGTAAAGCGGGGGTAGCGCTGCAACGAGAGCGGCGATGGTCATAAAGCGTCGCCTGGCATAGGCAGGCAAGTGCGCCGCATCAGCCAAAGCCCCGGCTAATCGCCAGGTGAGAAAGACCAGCAACAATGAGAGCAAAATAGAAACGGCTCGCAGAGTCCAGGCGGATGCTCCGGCAATGGCAAAGAGTAGGGCTGCAAAATATGCTTCCAGGCTGCCCATGTAGGGCTGACCATAGTAATAAACAGGACGTTCACCTTGCAAGATATGGTCGGCCTGGATGCCGACCATGGCTTCATCACCGGCAATAACACCGCGAGTATGAACGACCAACCAGATACGGATGAGTAATGCAAACAGCAGGCAGAGCCACAATGGTGAGAGCAGGAAGCGCAGCCG
>JBKPBA010000430.1:0-5408 GCA_046726675.1 Chloroflexota bacterium | reverse complement strand
CTACAATATCATTTTTCACGGAGGGTGCAACAGAGCCCCTCTTTAGAGTATCATCAAATCAATCTGAGCCAGGTGGCTCACATAGAGTATCAGAAACACTATACTGTTCTTTTGCTCAGAAATATCCTGAGCACTATACCTAAGCCTACACAAACAAGTGGCTCGGTAATAAGATTCAGAGAAAATGTAAGTGGATTCAGGATGGAGATGCTGCGTATCGGGATAACAATATCATGGATTTGTAGCAGCCCTTCTAATCCTCTCAGTACCCATAGATTCGCTGGCAAAACCAGAACCAGGCCTAAAGCTGCTTCCATGGAAAGATAGGTTACCCATCCTGGATGAGAAGATTGATTTGCAGATTGATTTGCTGTGCTAGCATTCTGCTGATACATGGTGAGAAGAAGCAATGCAAATGCGGCTCCGTTGTAGATGTATGGTTCGAGAGCCTGAAGGTCGAAGAGTGAAGGATTACCCAAGAAAAGGGGAATGCGCCATAATAGACTGAAAATGATCAGGTTTCTGATATTACTGCTCAGGTCGATGGGTAGCGGTATTTGCCATGGTAGAAGTGTGCTGAGAATTCGTAGAGTCGGATAAGGACCTGGGACGAATTGATTGAGGCTGAGCGTGAAATCATAGGCGGCTGAAAATACATAAGCGACTACTGTAGGCGCCAGGCCAAGTAAAAGAATTGTAAGGAAATAACTGATAATTGATCGCTGTGATTGTTTAGAAGATAGTGTTTCAGTATCTTTTTCTTCAATACTAGCTGTTGATGATGATCTGGTTGGCAAAGGACGTAGAGGAGCGAATGAGAGGTGTCCAAGAGTTGCGCCTGCTACACTAAAGACGATTGAGAAACCTGCAATCAATATCCAGGTAATCAGAAAATCATCACGTAATATTTGGCCCAAGTTGATGAAATCGAATACTCCTGGATAGGTAAGGGCTACTGTAAATTGAAACAGCACCATGAAAAAGCCACCCAAAGCAGCTTCTAGCAGACCAACTCCCTTTAATACATGTAATTTACGGATAGCTGTGACAAGCAAGCCACAACCTGTAGCACTGAGCACTACTACCGGGACGAACGAAGTTGCTGGTTGTGCATTAAGTCGAGCAGTGATAGCGAAAAAAGCTGCTATAATTATAACAATACCAAGCGCTATCCAGTCGAAGTTGCTCTCCTGGCTTTGCGACGCGGAAGATATTGCTGTTGTTCTAGAATCTATGTGTGGTTTGGTAAGTGGCACTTCGTGCACCCCCTCAGAAGATTCAGTTGTTGTTTCTGGTTTATCTGGACTGTTCATTAATTCGCGTCTGCTCCTCTAGTATCTTCTTTTGGATACTAACACACCCACCACTATTTGAGAAGACTTGAAGTTTATCACTCTGATAAAAAATACAGTGTTTACTTGATAAAATGCCTATTTTGCTCTTGACTCTTTGAGAAAAACCGCTAAAATCTCTATAGATTGCAAAAAATATTGAGTTATGTGAGGTTTTTGTGCAAATAGTCCTTGTAGGTGTAGATCATTTATCTGCGCCAATAGCATTGCGAGAACGATTGGTGTGTTCTCAGCGGCAGATACCCCAGGTTCTTCAAGCAATACGTGATGTCGCTCAGGAATGCGTTTTACTCTCGACATGTAACCGCATGGAGATATATGCAGTCTTTTCTGAGATTGAAGAAGGGCATATTCATCTTTTGCGGATTCTGAGCGACGTCAGTGCAATAACTCTTCCAGAACTTAAGGCTCACAGCTATCATTTAGTTGATGAGCAGGCGGTGTCGCACCTGTATGGTGTTGCTTGTGGACTATTTTCCCTGGTGCCGGGAGAGTCGCAGATACAAGGGCAGGTGGTGGAAGCCCTGGAAATAGCGCAGGGTGGTGGTTACGCAGGACCAATAACATCGGCGTTATTTCGTGGAGCTGTTGTTGCAGGCAAGCGTGCGCGCAGTGAGACTGGAATCAGTCGCAATGCTGCCTCTGTTAGTCTTGTTGCCGTGCAACTGGCAAAGAAACTATTTCCCACTCTTGATAAGGCATGTGTTCTGCTAGTGGGATCAGGAAAAATGAGCGAACTCACTGCTCATCATCTCTGCGATAATGGCGCGCAACAGTTAATCATTATAAATCGAACACCATTGCATGCTATCGACCTTGCTAAACGCTTTGGGGCGATACATCGATCTTTTAAGGAACTTACCGAGTCTCTAGTAGAAGCAGATGTGGTTATTAGCTCAACTACTGCCCCTAGTGCAGTAATCACGCTTGAAATGATGCAGGAGGTAATGAAGCATCGTGCAGGGCGACTGTTGCTGCTAATAGATATTGCCCTTCCTCGTGACATTGACCCAGCAGTAAAGAATATGCCTGGTGTGCACTTGTATAACCTTGATGATTTAGAGATCAGTGTAAATGAAGGTATTCGTCTGAGGTATCAGGAAGTTGAACAGGTTCAGGAGATCATCGTTCAGGAAGTGAGCGAGTTTAAAAGATGGCTGCGTTCACTAAACGTAGTCGATACCATCAGTGCACTAAGACAATATGCAGATATGTTGCGGCAACAAGAATTGACGCGTACACTCCAACGCCTGCCTACCCTTACACAACGCGAAAACGCCATAATTCAGGAACTGACAACACGAATAGTGAATAAGTTATTACATATCCCAATGTTACGCCTCAAAGAGGCTACTGTGGAGGGTCAGGAACACATTTATACCGAAGCACTTCGTTATTTATTTGATTTGAAAGAACAACCAGATGAAACGCATAATAGTTGGAACTCGAGCAAGCAAGTTGGCGATGATACAGACACAGTGGGTGATCGAGCATCTGAAGCAACAAGAGCCAGAATTAGAGATAATAATCAAGCAAATTCAAACGACAGGTGATGCTAAAACGCGCGTCCCTTTAACGCAGATTGGTGGCGATGGGGTCTTTGTAGTGGAGATCGAGCGTGCTCTGTTGCAGAGGCATGTTGATCTGGCTGTCCATAGCCTGAAAGATTTGCCTACCACTCAACCTGGAGGATTATGTGTATTTGCGGTCGGCGCACGTGAGGATGCCAGGGATGTATTGGTAGTGAATGGTCAGAGTGACCTCGGATCGTTGGTTGAGCCAGGTTGCCCTGGAAGCATGCGTATTGGCACATGCAGTTTGAGGAGATCAGCGCAAATTCGAGCGCTTTTCCCGGAAGCGGAGATTTTGCCAATACGAGGGAACGTTGATACGCGGCTGCATAAGCTGGCTGCTGGAGATTACGATGGAATTGTGCTGGCTGCTGCGGGATTGCATAGATTAGGTAAGCATGAACAGTTAGCCAACAGAATGAACTATCTGTCAATAGAATCAATGATGCCTGCGCCAGGGCAGGGTGCACTAGCACTGGAGTTTCGTGATGAGCAAGAGATACAGATGCTGATAGCACCTCTCAGGAATATTGTAACGCAGGCTACTACCAGCGCAGAACGCATATTTATGCGTCGTTTAGGAGTAGGATGCTCCCTTCCAGTAGCTGCTTATGGAGAAATCGCAAGTGAGAAGCTCATATTAAAAGGTTTAGTGATCAGCATGGATGGCCAACAACAGGTGCGAGTGCAGGGTTCTATTCCCTGGACACCTGAAACTCACTTTGAGAATGCCGAACAACTGGGAGTGCAACTGGCTGACCAGGCGTTGTCAAAAGGGGCAGCGGAGATTATCAAAATGTTAGGTGAAATGCAGATTCGGGAGCGTCAGAATGTCTGAGCAAACAGTGAAAAGCTTGCCATTGGATGGTCGACACATTCTCATTACGCGTACGCATGAGCAAGCAGGTACTTTTAGTGCACTGTTGAGCGCACTTGGAGCTATACCCGTAGAGTTCCCGACGATACGTGTGGTTGCTCCCGATGATTGGGGACCCCTGGACAATGCCTTGAAGCGTCTGTGCGAAGCAGATTTGTATGATTGGTTGGTATTCACAAGCGCCAATGGGGTACGAATCTGTTTTGAGCGCCTGCTCAGGCTGGGGTATCAGGTGAAATCTATTGGCGAAGTGCGCATAGCGGCTATAGGCCCTGCAACTGCTATGGCACTGACAAAGTATGGCGCTAAGGTTGATCTTGTACCAGCTAAATATATTGCAGAGGATGTTGCTTCTGCATTGATTGCAGATGCCCACAAACGAGGAGAACCGTTAGAGGGAAAAAGGTTATTGCTGGCTCGTGCAGCGGAAGCGCGTAATGTGCTGGTTACTGAGTTGCAAAGAGTGGGCATAAAAGTGGATGTAGTAGCAGCCTATCGCACTGCTGGGGTTGATATAGAAGATGAACAAGGGCACAAGATCTTGCGCCAACTAGAAGCTCAACAGCTTGATATACTCACATTTACCAGTTCTTCGACTGTCCGTAATTTTATGCATTGGCTTAGAGAGTATGATGCTACTTTCACCAATACATTTTTGAGCCATGTAATGCAGCTTACACGGCCAAAAATAGCTTGTATTGGCCCAGTTACATCACAGACTGCGCGTGAATTTGGCCTGAAAGTGCATATCGAAGCACAGGTATATACAATAGCTGGCCTGGTAGAGGCAATTATTCGAAATGAGGAAAAATTATGACGGAACAGACAATGCAAACAACACAAACGACAAGAGTACAGTCCGAGCAACAAATAGGCGAGCAACAAGATTATCAAGGGCCAGGGTCGAAGCAACCACGCCAGTTGGTACGCTTTACATTCTATAAACTTGACCCACAATGGCAACTGCTCGAAGATAAGAAACGCCAGCAGGGAAAACAGGAATTGCTCGCAATTTTTGAAGAATATACACAAGGACCTTTAATGCGCAGCTTTAGTCTTTACGGATTGCGATCGGATTGTGACTTCATGCTATGGCAGGCTAGTTATGCGATCGAAGATTTACAAGGGATAAGCAGTAAGATTCGTCGTAGTGCGATGGGGCCATATTTGCGTGAAACTCATGCATTTCTTTCGATGACAAAACGTTCTGTCTACGTTGGCAAGAATGCTCGTGGCGCACATGATCCGCGCCTGGTGATTAAGTCCGAGGATAAAAAGTACCTATTTATCTATCCGTTTGTGAAGACGCGGGCATGGTATGCCTTACCTATGGAAGACCGTAAGCGCATGATGAATGAACATATTCGCGTCGGTTTGACGTTTCCATCTGTTTCGTTGCATACCACCTACTCCTTCGGTCTGGATGACCAGGAGTTTGTTGTGGCATTCGAAACGGATGTTATCAGTGATTTTCTTGACCTGGTGCAACAACTACGCGAGACTGAGGCGAGTAGATATACCTTACGAGATACACCAATGTTCACCTGTGTAGCGCAGCCGTTGCAAGAGATTTTAGAAGCATTAGGAGCTTGAGGAATGTATACATGG
>JBKPBA010000429.1:0-2829 GCA_046726675.1 Chloroflexota bacterium | reverse complement strand
CCAGAGCATAAACACGAAGAGATGGGCGATCTGCTCTTCATGGTCGCAAGAGTTGCACGCGAATTGAACATTGATGCCGAAGAGGCATTACGCTATGCCAATCGCAAGTTTCGACAGCGTTTCCAGGCAATGGAGCAGATTACCCGGCAAGAGGGAAGAACATTTTCATCGTACAGCCTGGATGAATGGCTTCACCTGTGGAGGCGCGTAAAAGGTTAATCGTTCCATCTATATTATTCCCTCCCATTCATGTTTGGGATCGCGCGCCATCAATTCCCATATGGCTTGATATGGGTCGAGTCCCTCAAAAAGCACCAGGCTGAGCTGATAGGTTATAGGCAATTCGACATGGTAGCGTTCCGCCAATTTTAGAGCTGCCTTTGTAGTGTAGACGCCTTCGGCTACAGTATGCGTTGAAGATAGGATTTGCTCCAGTTTTTCCCCAGCGCCGATGCGTTGGCCTAGTTGATGATTACGGCTCAGGGGACTGGCGCAGGTAGCAATCAGATCTCCGATACCGGCGAGTCCTGCAAAAGTCAAGGGATGAGCGCCGGCAGCAAGACCCAGGCGCGAGAGTTCAGCCAACCCGCGGGTAATAAAGGCAGCTTTGGCGTTATCCCCCATATTCATGCTGTCATTGATACCCGTACAAATTGCAATAATGTTCTTGAGCCCTCCGCCAAGTTCAACACCCACGACATCATGCGCCGTGTAGACACGGTAGGTAGAGGTAGTGAGCAGAATGCGTGCGTGTACTGCTACCTCCTGATCGTAGGCCGCTACAACGGCCGCGGTCGGCTTTCCCTCCGCTATTTCCAGTGACATGTTAGGGCCGCTTAGCGCGGCAACCCGATTACCTGCATTGGGTAATTCTTCACGAATGATTTCAGTCATCCGTTTAAGGCTGCTGATCTCTATCCCCTTGCTGGCATTCACAAAGATGGTGTTTTTGTCAACATAGGGGGCAAGTAAACGCACATTCTCACGCATGCGCTGTGTTGGCGTAACAAGTATAAGCATATCCTTTCCTTCGACAGCTTCTTTGATATCGGAGGTCACCTTCAGCGTATCGGGAAAGCGAAAGCCGGGTAAAAACAATGTATTTTCGCGACGCTGCTGTATTTCAACAGCTCGCTCAGGTTTGTACTCCCATAGGATTGTCTCAGTACCGCTGTTAGCCAGCAGAAGCGCCAGGGTGGTACCCCAGGCGCCGCTGCCAATCACTCCAACTGATGCCATCGCATCGTCTCCTTTATAATAGCTAAACGCACTACCTGCTGCGTCTTGCATGTAAGCCGAGCTCTATCATCGAGGCAGACACCAGCTAGCCAGATACAATGAGACGCCGTAAAAAATATTGGGGTTGTCCCGCGGTCAGTACGTGTCACATGCTCATCTACAAAAATATCCTGTATTTTCTTCTCATGCTGCATACCTAAAGGTCGCATGCGATCACCCGGTTTCCTCGTGCGCACTTCTAAGTATGAGCCAACGACATCAGCATCTCCATATACAACCTGACGAGTGGAAGGGAGTAATCTCCACACTTCCGACCAATCTTCCAGGCGTAAAGCCTCTCTAACTTCTGCCATTAATTTAGCAGGCGCTGGCTCTGCCGTAGCTATCCAGGGTGTCCCTGGAACCTTGATACGTCCTGGAATTGGTAACAGCATGGCTTTTTCATTCTGTGATTCCCGCATAGCCCTATCACGAGTAGAAGTATTACCTTGTAGACGTTCAAACGTGACCTCATTAAAACTGCGCGCCACACGCAATTCATGAGGAAGATGCAGCATCCGCTCCTGCCTGTCATGATACCCCAAAAGTTGTTCAATCAGAGTATAATGGCGGGTTTCAAGTGGCGATTGACCCCCACATAGATGGGCAGTGACACGCCGTAACACGTGCCGTTGCAAACTTAAGGGTAGTGATGAAAGCGCTTCCAGGCGTAATTTGATAACATCGTCCTGCTCAGAGATAACCACAGCAGGCCAGCAAGCATCTACCTGCGCCTCCAACCATTCTACATCTACCCGAATTACATCTGCATTGCGTAATAATGTGCTGTTGAAGCCTGGATTGAGGGACTCCAATAAAGGGAGGAGTTCGTGACGAATACGGTTACGTAAAAACCTTGAGTCACTATTGCTCAGATCTTCTAATGGCTCAATCCCGTGCTCCTGGCAGTATGCCACTGTCTGCGCATGCCGCACTTCTAGAAGAGGTCGAATAATGTCTTGTTGACGTGGTAACATGCCAATCATACCTGTTAATCCGCTGCCGCGTAAGAAATGCAGCAGCAGCGTCTCAACCTGGTCATCTGCGTGATGAGCAACAGCAATTGGTCGTCCCTTCGCCACTTCACGCAAAAAGCGATAGCGGGCGCTTCGTGCCGCCTCCTCTAACGATCGTCGTTCTGCACGTGCCAGCGCAGCAACATCCACTTCGCCTTGGGTGCATGGCAATCCCCAGGATTCAACTATTCTAGCAACAGTAGCAGCATCGCGGTCGCTTGCTTCCCCCCGCAACTTATGATTGAGATGTGCCGCGTGCAAACCAACTTCTGGATAACTTTTTCCTGGCCCACAAAGCTGGTTCAGAATGTGCAGCAGGCAAAGCGAGTCTGCTCCTCCCGAAACGGCGACGATGACTTCGCCACTTGAGGGGAGAAGTTGGTGTTTATCGATGTACGTAGTTACGATGGTCTCTAGCATGTTTCAGACTGATATGATCACCAAAAAATAGAAAATGTAAAAGCCTCTAGTATTCTTATAGTACGTCATCCCATAAAAACGAGCAACCCTCAACATGAATTATTCGGACTTGATA
>JBKPBA010000428.1:0-7898 GCA_046726675.1 Chloroflexota bacterium | reverse complement strand
GGCATGTCATGATCATAGCGGCAGCGAGCGGAAGCAAAAGAAATGTGACCTCCCTGTGATGTTTTCAGCCTCTGCTGTAATGGTTCAGTGATCTCACCCTTCTATTATTATGGTATTGAATGAATATTCGAATAAACGCATAGAAGGAGCAAAACAATGGCTGAGCAAATGACTGCCACAGTGAGACTGGAGACAGGGATGCGTTTCGACGCCGAAACTGGTTCCGGTCATCATGTCACCCTTGATGCAGCAGAACACGGCGGAGGACACAACGCGGGTTTTCGCCCCATGGAGCTGCTGTTAGTTGGCTTGGCTGGCTGTACCGGCAGGGATGTCATCTCGATTCTGCGCAAGAAGCGAGAGCCTGTGACCGGTTATGCTGTGCATGTCGTGGGTGTATGGGCAGAAGATCACCCGATGATGTTTGTCGAGATCAACGTTGTGCATATTGTCACCGGGCACCAGATTCAACCAGAAGCGGTAGCACGGGCCATTCAGCTTTCGGAGGAACGGTACTGCGGGGCGGGTGCGATGCTCGGGAAGGTCGCTCACGTAACCCATACCTTCCGCATTATTGATGCCACCGAGACGCAGGCCATCACTATTCGGATACGCGGGCGATTACGGCAGCGGTTCCATAAACACAAAATGCTTCAGTTGTACTTATCTGAAGCCTTGAAACACATGAGTAGCTGAAAAAAGATCGTAGCCGGTATGATATGAATTTCAGGTATCCATCAGCCACGCCTCAGCCCCGACTCAGAAATGAAGGCTATGCTGGGCGTATTTAGGCGCAACTCCGGCCCGTGCAGTGTGCGCCAGTTCGAATTCTCTTTCACAAGTGCAAAGAGAGAGCATTTCTCAAATGGTGATTAAAAAGGAGAGAAGTGGGAAGATGCCGAAAATCCAGCAAGCTCGTCAGCCGCTTGATGAGCAGGAGGAGCGCCAGGTGCGCCGGCTTGCGAGCAGTCGACACGGTCCATTTGACTGGGTCCTGCGCGCTCGCATCGTCACCAGGAGTTGGGATGGGGAGCGGGTGCATGCCATTGCCTCCCATCTGTGTTGCAGTGCACAAACAGTACGACGCGTCCTGCATCGCTTCAATGAGGAAGGCTTCGAGGGATTGGGGGATCGCCCCCGACCAGGGCGCAAGGCGCGTCTGACCGAAATCGAACGCCATCGGATTATAGCCCTGGCCCGCTACTCAGCTCCAGGCCACCAAGATGGACACACTTCTCCACAGTGGAGCCTGGACGCATTGACGGAGGTGGCTCATGCAGCAGGAATCCAGGTACAGCGCAGCCAGATCCGGCGGATTCTGCAGCGCGCGGGAGTGCGCTGGCGTCAAGAAGCCTAGGTGTAATGAGCAGGAGCCGCATGTTCCTCTACAAAGAAGGGCCGTCTGCATGATCTACACCAGGCTTTCCACAGGAGCCAGGACGAGTCGTCCCGTGCGCGTTTTTACCCTGTCCGCATCGCCGCCTTTTTCTTAACTGCATTTAAGGCACGGAGCACTGTTGTGCTATACTTATCTTCAATACATTATCCTCTGTGAATCGGCCTATTACTGTATCGAGAAAGGACGCAGAGCATGGATCTGGATCACCAAGAAGAGGTGCTCAAAGACGGTGTATGGGCGGCACTCGAGCGACGCAATATCTCCCGTCGCGATTTCTTGCGCTTTTGCTCCGTTATGACTGGCGCGCTGGCCTTGCCTTCAAGGTATACCACGCAGATTGTCAAGGCACTCGAACAAACAAAGCGGCCAGCACTCGTCTGGCTGGAGTTCCAGGATTGCGCGGGCAACTCCGAATCTGCGCTGCGTGCCGGCCACCCCAGTTTTGCCGATATCGTGCTCGACCTGCTCTCATGGAATTACCACGAAATCGTCATGGCACCCTCTGGCAAAGCGGCCGAAAAATCACTGCATGATACCCTTGCCTCCGAGCGTGGCAACTACATCGCCGTTATCGAAGGGTCTATCCCGCTCGCAGAAAATGGCGTCTACTGCACCATTGGCGGGCGCAGCGCCATCGACATTGCACAGGAGGTTTGCACAAACGCGTACGCGACCATCGCCGTGGGTACCTGCGCCTCGTTTGGCGGCATTCCCGCAGCGGCAGGTGGTGTGACGGGTGCGGTAGGTGTTAGCCAGGCTATCCCGGGCCTGCGGCTGATTAATTTAAGCGCCTGCCCCATGAACGGCGCGAACCTGGCCGCGACACTTGTTCACTATTTGACCTTCAAAGAGCTGCCAGCGACTGATAACCTGGGGCGACCGCTGTTTGCCCACGGCGACCGCATTCACGATGATTGCCCGCGCCGTGCGCACTACGATGCCGGCCAGTTTGTGCAAGAGTGGGGTGATGAAGGTCATAGGCAGGGCTGGTGCCTCTACAAGATGGGATGCAAAGGCCCCGCAACCGATTATAACTGCCCGCGCATCCAATGGAACGATGGCACCAACTGGCCCATCGGCGTTGGGCATGGCTGCGTCGGCTGCGCGCAACCCGGGTTCTGGGACACGATGACGCCGTTCTACCAGGCGTTACCGAACGTAGGCGGCTTTGGCGTTGAAGCGACCGCTGAAGAAATCGGTCTGGGCGTCATTGGTGCCGTGGCAGCCCTCACGACTGTGCATGCTGTTGGCTCAGTCGTGAGGAATCAACGGGCGAAAAAACGGGAGGGTGAGCTCTCGCGTACCCGTGAAGAGCCTCCCCAAGCACCTAACCTGGCCGCCACCAATGAAGCTACTTGGACATCGCCAACAGGAGCTGAAGAGGAGTAGACAGGAGAGAACCCCAGCATGACACGCTTAGCTATTGATCCCATCACCCGCATCGAGGGGCATCTACGTATCGAGGTAGAAGTACAGGGTGGGCAGGTGACCGATGCATGGAGTTCGGGTACGATGTTCCGTGGCATCGAGATGATCCTGCGCAATCGTGATCCACGTGACGCCTGGGTGTTCGCCCAGCGTATCTGCGGCGTCTGCACCACCGTCCATGCGCTTGCTTCCGTGCGATCCGTCGAAAACGCCCTGGGCATCACCATCCCGGATAACGCGCGCCTGATCCGCAATCTGATCGCTGGTTCGCAGCTTGTGCAGGATCATGTGATCCACTTCTATCACCTGCATGCACTCGACTGGGTGGATGTCACGCTCGCGCTCAAGGCCGACCCTGGCGCGACGTCCACGCTGGCGCAATCTATCTCCACCTGGCCAAAGTCGAGCCGTACGTACTTCAAGGGCGTGCAAGATCGCTTGCAGGCCTTTGTGAACACTGGCCAACTGGGCCTGTTCGCCAACGGCTACTGGGGGCACCCGGCCTACAAGCTGCCGCCGGAAGCGAATCTGCTTGGCGTGGCCCACTACCTCGAGGCACTCGACTGGCAGCGGGATTTCATCCGCATTCACGCGGTCCTGGGTGGCAAGAACCCCCATCCGCAATCCTACCTGGTCGGCGGTATGGCGACCGCGCTCAATCTTGACAACGAGGCCACTGTCAACGCAGATCGACTCTCCTTGCTCACGCAGTTGTTCCAGCGCGGGCAGGACTTCGTTGCGCAGGTCTATCTCCCTGATGTACTCGCCATCGCCTCTTTCTACAAGGACTGGGCCGGGCACGGTGCAGGACTGGGCAACTATATGGCCTATGGGGACTATGCGAGCGATGTGCAGAACGTACCGGACACGTTCTTCTTCCCTGGCGGGTTGATCCTGGGGAAAGATCTCTCGCATATCCAGCCGATTGACCAACAGCAGGTGGCCGAATATGTGACACACTCCTGGTATACCTATGACGAGGGTGACGGTGTGGGCCTGCATCCCTGGAAGGGGGAGACGCAACCCAACTACACGGGTCCGCAGCCACCATACGAGTTCCTCAACACCGGCGGTAAATATAGCTGGCTGAAGTCGCCGCGCTACGATGGGCGTGCTGTAGAAGTTGGCCCGCTGGCGCGCATGTTGCTGGCCTATGCGCAGGGGAAACCCTACGTCAAGCAACTGGTTGATAGCGTGCTGGCCCAGTTGAAAGTTGACGCCACGGCACTGTTCTCGACGTTAGGGCGCGTCGCGGCCCGCGCTATCGAGGCACAGGTGATGATCAACCAGCTGCCGACCTGGCTCTCCCAACTCGAAGAGAACATCGGTCGCGGCGATTTGACGATTCACGATACGGCCCACTGGGATCCCAGTACATGGCCAGGTGAAGGCTTCGGCTTTGGCTTCCACGAGGCGCCACGCGGATCGCTTGCGCACTGGGTGCATGTGAAAAACGGGCAGATCGCGAACTACCAGGCGGTGGTTCCCTCAACCTGGAACGCGGGCCCAAGGGATGCGCAAGGAAAGCCTGGAGCCTACGAGGCTGCGCTGATTGGCACGCCGGTGGTGAACCCTGAGCAGCCGGTCGAAATCCTGCGCACGGTCCATTCCTTTGACCCATGCCTGGCCTGTGCGGTGCACGTGATGGATCCCAAGGGTCGTGAGTACGCCAACGTTCGCATCCTGTAGGGAGGTATCACTTTGCAAGCATCACAACCGGCAGATGAGCACGGTGCAACGACTGTCGCCCAGGCCGAGCCCAGGCAGGATGTGTATGTCTGGCAGTTGCCAGTGCGCATTACCCACTGGGTCACCGTGATCTCCATTGGGGTACTCACGGTTACAGGCATCTACATTGCCACCCCCTTTGTCGGGACAACCGGACCGGCAAGCAACCAGTACCTGATGGGGAGCGTGCGCTTCATTCACTTCGTGACAGCATTCGTGTTCACGGCCAGCGTGCTCTTCCGCATCTACTGGGCATTCGTTGGCAACACATACGCTCGCTGGCACCAGTTTCTGCCTTTAAGTGCAACACGGCGACGCGATGCCAGGCGGATGCTGGGCTATTACGTGTTCTTACGGCGCGAGCCGCCGGCTGAGGTAGGACACAACCCGCTGGCAGGGATAACCTACCTCGTGGTGTTCGCTCTGTTTTTGCTCCAGATTATCACGGGCTTTGCGCTGTATTCGCTCCCATTTGATCAAGGTACGTTCTGGCCGGTGGTATTTGGCTGGATCATTGTAGCCTTCGGGGCACAACCGGTAAGATTGGTCCATGATATCATCATGTGGCTATTCCTGGCCTTTACGATTCACCACGTGTACTCGTGCATCCTGATCGACAGTGAGGAACACAGTGGCCTTGTATCGAGCATCATCACTGGCTGGAAGTCACTGACTCGCCACCAGCTTGCAGCGGCAGAGGCTGAGGATACGCCAGCCAAGAGGAGAAGACCTTTCTGGGCGAGGTTTTCCAGGAAGGCAGGACAGGACAATGGCTGATCCCGCGGCCTCTGCTGGCAGCCGTAGTGCTATCGTCGTGCTGGGGCTGGGCAACCTGCTGCGGCGCGACGAGGGGCTTGGTATTCGCGCGCTGGAGCGCCTTCAGACACGCTATATACTACCGGATGCGCTGCAACAGGTAGATGGTGGAACGCTCGGGCTGGAGTTGCTGTGCTACCTGGAAGGTGCAGCACGTGTGCTCATCCTGGATGCAGCGCTCACCGATGGTCCCCCTGGAACGCTGCTGCGGGCGGCAGGTAACGAACTGCCCGCCTTCTTTGGCATGCGCACCTCGCCTCACGAGATCGCGTTAGCCGACCTGTTGGCGGTGACGAAATTGTGCGGGACAGAGCCTGACGAAGTCGTGGTGTGGGGCATGCAGCCGGCAGCTTTAGAGCTTGGCTGGGAGCTTTCAGAGCCTGTTGCCGCGCACCTGGATGCACTTGTTGACGCGGCTGCGACCGAGTTACAATGCTGGGGGCTCAACCTGGCTCGGCGAGACACGCGGGTAGCATAACACGAAGGAGACCGTTTTATGCACGAAGTTGCTGCTATGCAGGGTGCGGTACGGACGATCCTCGAACAGATGCAGCAGGCTGGTGGATCGCGCGTCACTACGGTGGAATTGATACTGGGGGCCTCCGGGCATTTCACCGAAGAAGCTGCGCGCCAGCATTTCGCCGTGCTTACAACGGATACGCCTGCCGAGGGCGCAGCGCTGGAGATTTTCTGGTTGCCTGCGACCTTCCAGTGCTTCGCATGCCTGCATCGTTTCGAGAGTTGCCAGCCAGCCGAAGAGGTGGTCTGCCCACGCTGTGGGGACATGGCATTGCAGATCAATCACCAGGATGCCTGTTCTGTCAAGGCTATCGAGGTCTCCTTCGATGAGAACGCTTTCGAAGAAACACAGGGGGTCACGGGAGTGTAACCGTGCCAGGTGCAGTCCTGGAAGGAACTTTGTAATGGTAGAACTGGTAGATTCAACAATGGAGCGGCGGCGCGTCGTTGTACAGGGTATCGTACAGGGTGTGGGCTTCCGCCCCTTTATATATGGTCAGGCCTTGCGTTGGGGCCTGACCGGCTTTGTGCGCAACGACAGCATAGGCGTAACGATTGAGGTCGAGGGCACACCCCAGGCGCTTGATGGTTTCCTGCAGGCGTTCCACGAAGAAGCCCCACCGCTGTCGCGTATCCATACCATCGCATCTGAACACATTCCGCCGTGCCACGAGACAAACTTCGAGATTGTTCACAGCCAGGAAACCAGCGAGCGCCACGCATTGATCTCACCCGATACCTCTCTCTGTGACGATTGCTTGCACGAACTTTTCGATCCTGATGACCGGCGCTACCACTACCCGTTTATCAACTGCACCAACTGCGGGCCGCGCTTCACGATTATTCAGGAGATCCCCTATGATCGCGATAAGACCACTATGCGCGCCTTCCCCATGTGTCCTGCCTGCCGGCGTGAATACGATGATCCGCTTAACCGGCGCTTTCATGCGCAGCCCAATGCCTGCCCTGTTTGCGGTCCCCAGTTGCGGTTTGAGGACTGGACAGCGCAGAGAGGGGTATACAATGTCGAAAATGCAGATCCAATCGCGCTTGCGACCCAATGCCTCGCCGCAGGTGCTATCCTGGCAGTCAAGGGATTGGGGGGATACCACCTGGCATGCGATGCGCTGAATGCAGAGGCTGTACAGCGGCTGCGACAACGCAAGCACCGCGAAGCCAGGCCTTTCGCCTTGATGGTGCCCGACTTGGAGACGGCCGCGCTGCTCTGCGGGGTGAGCGCAGAGGAAGCGGCACTGCTGCAATCACACCGACGTCCGATTGTCCTGCTCAAGAGGCGGGCGGCATGCCCCGTGGCTCCCGGCGTTGTGCCGTCACACGATACACTCGGCATCATGTTACCATACACGCCATTGCACTACCTCCTGTTGTGCAACTGTGCCAAGGTATTTGAGAAGGATCGACCCGTCGCGCTGGTGATGACCAGTGGCAACCTGAGCGACGAGCCAATTGCCTATCGCGATGACGACGCAACTGACAGGCTTGCTGTAATCGCTGATGGGGTGCTGACGCACAATCGCGACATTCATATGCGGTGCGACGATTCTGTGGTGCGGGTCACGGCAGGCGGTGCGCAGTTTTTGCGGCGTTCGCGTGGGTATGCGCCGGAGCCAATCCCGCTCGCGTTGGAGTTTCCCGTACCCGTGCTGGCGTGCGGCGCGCACCTCAAGAACGCCTTCTGCCTGGCTAAAGGGCAACAGGCCTTTCTCAGTCATCACATTGGCGACCTGGAGAACCTGGAAACGCTGATGTCGTTCCGGGAGGGGATCGAACACTTCGAGCACCTGTTTGATATCTATCCCGAAGCGATTGCTTATGATCTGCATCCCGAGTACCTGGCAACCAGGTATGCGCTCGACTCAGGTATCACGCGGAAAATTGGCGTCCAACATCACCACGCGCATATTGCGAGCGTATTGGCGGAGCATGGCCTGACTGAGCCGGTGATTGGAGTCGCCGCTGACGGCACAGGCTATGGCACGGACGGCAC
>JBKPBA010000427.1:0-2802 GCA_046726675.1 Chloroflexota bacterium | reverse complement strand
CGGAATAGGTACGTAACATTTGCAATACATCCCAGCCATTGATTGTGCCAGAAAGATCTAGATCAGGCAAAACCAGGTCAGGCAATGCCTGCTCAAGCGCTGTGATGGCCATCTCTCCATTACTTGCAATCGCCACTATATAGCCATGGGCCATCAGAATGTCTGCTTCCAAATTTGCTAATGAGGAATCATCCTCCACAACAAGTATGCGGTAAGCCGAACCTTGCTCGCGAACCTGTTGTTGCGTTGGGTTCACTAAACTTTGAGCGCCATATAATGTTGATTTGTTCCAAATACTCGTATCACCGCCATCCGGGAGCGAGTATGCAGCGCCTTTGTCTTGCATGACTGACACCTTGCTCCCGCAAAGGTAAAAGTAATATTGCGGTAGACCGCCGGTGCGGAATTGAGAGAATCCCACTCTCTAAAGAAAAAGTATACCCGATAGCCAGTGATAAAGACGTGAAAATGCTCTTGATCCCTGTGAAAACTGTGTGAAGATTTTCGGCTGGTTTGAAACCTACAATTCAGTTGAATCAGTTGGTGGGACATAATAGCCCACGCCAGGCTCGTTGAGTAAGAAGCGGGGTTGGGCGGGATCCGGTTCTAACTTCCGGCGCAAGTGACGAATGAAGGTGCGGAGGTAAGTATTCTCACCGCTATAATCTGGTCCCCAGACACGTTGTAAAAGTTCGCGGTGTGTCAACACTTTTCCCGCATTACGGCTGAGTTCGCAGAGCAAATCATACTCTGTAGGAGTGAGATGCACCTCTTCACCACCTGAACGAACCAGGCGATGTGCAAAATCGACGACAAGTCCATTCTCTCCACCGCATCTATATACTGGACGTTGTATATCACTGCCCGTTGCACCACTTCGAAGACGCTCGGTTTCATCGGCTCGACGTAAAGCTACACGTACACGGGCGAGCAATTCATTCAAGCTAAAAGGTTTGGTCAGATAATCATCGGCTCCTTCATCAAGAGCTTTAATCTTCACCAGTTCCTCGTCGCGGGCTGATAGTACGATAACAGGCGCTCTACTCCATTCGCGCAAACGCCTCAAAAATTCCAGCCCATCCAACGTAGGAAGAGAAAGATCAAGCAAGATCAGTTGCGGTTGAAAAATGGCTGCAAGGTCAATAGCCTGGGCACCATCACTTACAGCTTGTGCCTGGAAGCCCCTGGCTTTTAACTGAGCAAGTAGAAATGTACGTAATTGTGGATCATCCTCGACACATAGGATACGAACCTTTTTGTCTGTAATGGGCTTCAAAGTCACCTCATCATATCTCGCTGCCGATCGAACTTGCCACACGCAGGGTAAATGCAAAGGTAGCTCCTTCTCCCGGATTGCTCTTCAGCCGAAGTGTACTGCCATGGGCTTCGATTATGCCTCGACTAATGTACAGGCCAAGTCCTGTTGCAGGGCTCCAACGAAGATTACCTCTCTGCGTCCCTGCAATTGGCTGTCCTGGACGTTCCGGTGTCGGTCGCCTCAATGCGGCGAAAGTGCTAAAGCGTGTGAACAGTTCAGCTTGTCGTTCCTCGGTGATGCCCGGGCCTCGATCTATTACTCGTATCTCAACCTCTGATGTTTGATCGTAAGATGGATCAAAGAGTGGCTCAGCCTCCAGATGAACAGTATCTCCTTCGGGCGCATATCGAAAAGCATTACTAAGAAGATTGGTGAGCACGCTCATTATGAGTTCGTAGTCAGCTTGTACAGCAGGCAGGCCAGGAGGAACGTGTACTTCGAATCGCCTCTGGGATGAAGCAATCAATGCTTCCAGTCGCTCTTGCAGGTCTTCAAACATCTCAGGGAGCAGAATCGGTTCGGGTTCTAGGCGTAAGGCCCCGGCTTCAATGCGTGAGGCGTCAAGAAAATGATTGATCATACCAACCAGGCGTTCTACCTGCTCATCGGCAGTTTCCAGAAAGTTGTGTTGTGCCTGGGATGACCATTGGAAATCGCCGGCCTGGAGGGCACTTAAATGAGCACGGATGTTGGCGAGTGGCGTTTTGAGTTCGTGGGCCATGGTCGTAAAGAAATCCTCACGCGCTCTTTCTAACGCCTTGAGTTTTGTGAAATCTTGCAAAACTAAGACAGCATCGGTAATCATTCCTTCATGATTATGTAAGGGTGCCGCACTAATAAGTAAAAAAAGCATTTGCCCATCAGATTGTGTCATATGCAGTTCGACTTCGCTTGCTTCTCCATTTTGCAAAGCGTGGAACAAAGGCTGTTCTTCATATGCAATGATCGACCCTGAAGTATCGTAAAGCGTGATAGCACGAAAAGCATCTTCAATATTTAGGCCAACGGCGTTTTCAGCAACCTGGTCAGGATCATCAGATGTGCCTAAAGGAACTCCCATACGTTGCAGCAATTCTACTGCTTGATGATTGATGACCGAGATGTATTTGTCATCAGCCGAGACAAGCATTATACCTGATGGCAATCGTTTCATAAGAAGCCTCAAGCGTGCACTCTCTAATTCCTGTGCAGCTTGCGCTACTTGTAGAGCCTGATTACGTTGTGCCAATTCCATTGTGCGAGCAATGACTTGAGCTTCGATCTGTTCTCTCGCAGTTGCCTGTTCTGTCACGTCATGATAGACAACAGCATAGGCAAAGATATTGCCAGAGTCGTCTTGTATAGGAGCTTTTGAGCGGCGGATACTGTAATTCCGTCCATCTGCTCCAACCATTTTGAATTCGTCTACCCGTTTCTCATGAGGTAAACGTTCGAGTTCATCTACAAGATCAGCAATAGAGGGAGAGTCAGTAGGAAAAATGGCG
>JBKPBA010000426.1:0-15293 GCA_046726675.1 Chloroflexota bacterium | reverse complement strand
AGTTTCCACCCCCCAGGCATTGACCTGGCGCACCCCCGTAACCTGCCGCTTCACCTGTTACAGGGTGCACTCCACACAACTCAGTACACTACCAAGTTACATTGTAGCTATATTTTCTGTGCAATTGCTATCAAAGAAATACCTAATGGCATCCTAACTTTCGATTCAACGCGTTTCAAAATGGGAACAATGGTATCAAAGGAAGAAATTTGATAGGGCCTCAAGCCTCCAGACCGTTGGATTTTATCTCGAATTATCCAACTCATTAAACCGATTATATTAAAAAAATAGAGCTTTTCAATATGAAAAGATGCTTTGGCAAGTTTTTCTCCAAGTTCTTTTTTTTCATAACGCCTGAAGTGACCTAATTGCCTATCAAGATCTGTATAAGCCCACTTCTTTGCGGGTACCAGTAATAATAGTCTTCCCGAAGGTTTCAGAACATTTCGTAAGTGAAAAAGAGCCTTCTCATCTTCCTCAACATGTTCCAATACATTTATACCGATAACAGTTTGAAAACTTCCAACTAAGTGCTCTGGAGGTGGTTGAGTGATATCAAGAAAATTCACAGAAACATCATGGATATGGGAAAATTTGTTCTCTAGATGAGCTAACATTCTCTCATCAGTATCTGTTAAACACAAAGGCGTATAAGAACTAAGCAACTCGCTAATATTGCCTATACCAGCTCCAAATTCCAAAAGCGGAGCTTTTATATAAGAATAAAAATTCTCAGCAATCCACCTGTTATAGTTTTTTGCCTCTGTTAGTATCTCTAATGTTGTTAATCCCTGATATAGCATAACATTTACCTCCCTCGACAAAATAAGCTGCTAGAATACGAACGTTTAAACTACTGATCTCACACTAGGGAACTAAACCGGGTAGCTACATTGACGAGAACAGTTTTTGATGATCTCTTTGCGTACAGCTCGAAAAGCTGCTGGTACGAGCGCGGCGCGCCCTGCCGCGTAAACGCCCCGAGTCGCACATCCAGACCATGCGGCTCCGGATATGCACGCGGTACGGGCATTCCTCGCTGCTCTCCTGGTACGGGCAAGAAACGCCCTCGGGTAGTTTAGCTATACGGGGCAGAGAATGCAAGCTTAACAGCCATATTTCTTATAATCATCTATAATGGTCCCTGACCTTTGGGACCACTATAGATCCCTATTAATCATGGCTCACAGCGCTTGACAAAAGGTAATATTTTGCTTACTTTCTAGGTATTGAACAGTTCATACAATAATGATGATACTCGCGCTAAAAGCTTAACTGGAGAGGTTTTCTTTGTATGTTGTTACGTATCAAGCAGCTGAAAATTGGGACATATGGGACATGTGCTTTTCTAATAATTGCGCTAGCTACTATATTGCGTATTTTTCTAATAGCATCGGGCTGGCCACACAGCAATGCAGACGTAGATACGATGGGCATCATGGCTATGCATATTGCTTTTAAGGGAGAGCACCCGATATTCTTCTATGGCCAACATTATATGGGCACATTGCAGGCATATCTTGGAGTAGCGTTTTTTCGCCTCTTTGGTATCTCGGTATTTTCGTTACGGCTTGGCACTGTTCTGTTTTTTACCCTTTTTCTTGTCATTATGTATTGCCTGACCAGTTTGCTATATACGAAAAAACTGGCGTTGATCACACTTGCCTTGCTGAGCCTTGGATCAAGCATCATGTTGGATGCAGAGATAGCTGGTCTTGCTGGTTACTCCGAATTGCTCTTCTTTGGCTCTCTTTCAATGCTTCTTGCTTCCTGGCTTGCTCTCTCTTACGACCAATACTTATCTCCGAACAGGCGGCTTTGGCGCTGGATTGCCTACGGGTGCTGGGGTCTTGTAGCAGGGCTGGGTTTCTGGAGTGACTTCCTGACGATCGTGTTTATCTTGTTATCCGGCTTATTGCTGGTGCTGTTTTGCTGGCGTGAATTGCTCCAGTTCGCAGTATTGCCCTTAGTCTCAGGCCTTATCATCGGCTCATTTCCCTTGATAATGTACAATCTCAAAGCACCGCCAGGAGAGAATACTTTGACAGTGCTTCGATACCTTCATAACAATGGTAGTCTCCAGTTAGCTCAATTGAGTGCGCATAATCCTATCCCGTTTGGACCTCAATTGCGTGGAACGTTGCTCACTAGTTTACCTGCGGCAATTGGAGGTTCGCCTTTCTGCTATGATGCTTATACACATTTCAGGCTCGCCGGGTACCTGGGGGCTGAAAATGTACTGTGCTCGATCGCCCATAGCGACTGGAGCATCGTTGGCGTGGCCCTTGCCTGGAGTATTGGTTTTATCCTGCTGTGGTCAATCGCAACTTTTCTAACGCTTAGGCATCTCTGGAAACTGCGCAAAAGAACCCCTGGACGATTGTGGACAACAAGGCAAAAACAAGCTGTTATACGTGACTTTGCTCGGCTTATGCTGTTATGTTCTGCCGCATTGACCTTGTACCTTTTTGTATCCAGTCCTATATCAGCGGCATTCCCAGCCAATTCACGCTATTTAATTGGTTTGTTGATCTCCACTCCCGCACTCATTTCGCCCCTTTGGGGCCTGGCGGGTGACAATGGCGCTACATCTCAACTTGTGCATTCTGAAAATAATGACCTTTCCAAGAACATACGATTCTCATTTGTCGCCTTGAGACGAGGGGTATTAGCACTAATTGGTGTTCTATTACTAGTTGGGACTATTAATGCGTTCCTTGAAATACCTACTGTGCAGGCTTATAACCAGCAACAGGATGCGCTGATTCATAATCTCACGCGTTTGAAGATAACCCATTTTTATACCGACTACTGGACCTGTGATAGTATTGTATTCTTAAGCAAGGAACACATCATTTGTAGTAGTGTTGACAATGCGTTGCTTCCACACTATAATCGCTATCTACCCTACGTAGCCCTCGTCAAAGCCGACCCGAATTCGGCTTATGTATTCCCACTTGGCGCTAGCCAGATTTCGTCAATTGCTAAAAAAGTTGCACGTTCAGCCGGACACTATAAACGTCTGGTATTGGATGGTTATGTCATCTATCAGCCAATGCAAACGTCTACTGCAATGTTTCCTGGCCATAATTAGTCATTCATGTGTTAGAGTCTGGTTATTTCGTGGAGATTGTTATTGTGTAAGACAACCCCTAAACACATTTTGAAACAATTTGGCAAAAGCAGGATCTAGTGGTGAAATTGTCCGATTCAGCGGAGTGACTAGTAAAAGGTCAATCCCTGGTTCTGAATAGAAACGTTCAATGTGATAGGTGACTTTTTGGGCATCCACCGCCTGTAAAATTGCAGGATGGAGATCATCATGTCGTACCAGGAAGAAGAAACCAGGGCGGTCTGCGTGTAACACTGTATTGCTATTGGCTGGTATGCGGCCGGGTCGTTCAGTCACAAGTAGAGCGCCGTTTGTCTTAAACGTGATCGGATCTCCGAGCCAGCCAGTTGCCCACGCGTAACGAACGTGTGCGTGCTGCATGTAGTTGATGATGGGATCTTGATCTGTGGGATTTGCAGAAATACAACCAGTTCCCTGGAACGTGTATCTCGGATCGGCCTGGATGTAGGCGACACCTTGCAAGCAGAAATAGATGGCCAGCACAACCAAAAGTCCGACTTGAATAGCTGCCAATAGCCTCAATCGAGGGGAAGTCGGACTTGTAGCGAGCCGCGCAATGTCCTGCCTATCTTCCTGCTCTTGTGCTGGTGTCTTTTTCCTTTCCATCGCAATCATAGCGGGAATAGTGAAGACAGCAGCAATAAAGAATGGCAAGGCGATAACTAATGGTACAACATAGCGCCCTACAAGATCCCAGGAGCTACAACCTGAATAAATTGCATAGATAGCAATGGAGGCAGTAGAAAAGATTATTGATGCACATGCTATAAAGAGTAATGGGAGGAGAGTAAGTTGCCTGATGCGCAAGAGCAATGGATGATGCCAGAATACTGAAAGAAGAACTATTGCTAGACTTACGGCGATACAACAGACACTTATGATTAACCCAAATGTCAAGATATGAGGATTAACCACAGTCACATCCCGTTGTGTCGGTAATGCTCCACCTAGAGCACGTGGTGCCAGACAGGTAGTATAGACATTTTGTACCTGTAAGATGATGTGGAGACGACCATGGGGCACTGCCCCTCCTTTTTGGAAGAGATAGCGAATATTGGCCCATTGATGATGCACTCCCCAATAAAGCCCTGGAGCAAATCCAACAAGGCTTGCCGGAATAGTTATTACAAAAAGAAGCGCCTCCTTGAGTAGAGCCATTCGTGGATGAGTGGTAGTTTGACGGAGTGGTTTTACAAACCCTGAGATCAGATACCCCCCTATCCAGAGGGCGATGGTCAACAGCGCGTATACCACTAGCGGATCGATCCAGAAACCCAGGCCAACAAGAAAACCAATGCCAGCCCAGCGGAGCGTAAGTTCACGAGCAGAAGCGCCAGCTCGCCAGCGTTGTGTCAGTCGAAATGCGCAAAACAACAGCAACAGCATGATTGTAAAGGCTTCAACGTACCCACCTGTGGTCCGCATTTCCTCAACGGTATCGTAAAGAGGTGGAAATGCAGCTACAAGTGTGGCAATGACCATAAAGAGAGTTTTCACTCGATTGGATAAATGTGCAGCATCGGCAAGGGCTGCGGAGAAACACCAGGTGAGGTAGACAATCACAAGCGAAATGAGTAGAGGTTCAATACGAATTGCCCACACGGAGGGGCCAGTCAAGAGAAATATACCTGCGATTAAATACATCTGCAGGCTCCCCATATACGGTTGGCCATAGTAGTAGATGGGATGTTCGCCATGCAGAATATGTTCGGCCTGGAGGCCTACCTCGGCTTCATCACCTGCAATGACACCATTTGTATGGACTATTAACCACACTCGGACAATCACCGCTAAAAGCAAGCAGGCAATTAAAGGTAAACATAGAAACCTTAACCGATGCCAACGCTTGGGGAATGATACAGTATGAGAGAAACCTTCAAATGTTTTGCTAATTGATGTGGCCATCGTATTGCTCATGTACACACTCATAAATACGATGAAATAATGCAAGATTAGTGACATCATAGTATCAGGAAATGGTTAATTGCAAGTGACATGGGTCTCTCAGATGGTACAATATCTAAAACGAATCTGAAAGAAAGACGATATGGCTAGATTATTTGTAAACGCAAACAAGCAAGAATCTGCACAAACTCAATTCTCGAAACCACCAGACCTCGCCGAACGTAGGTTACGTCGCATTGGCGCATGGCTTATGCTTATCCTGGCCCTACAAGCCGAACTTGGCCTTGCATGGGACAGGAATTGGCATGATCTCGTTGGTCGCAATGAATTCTTCACTCCGCCACACATTATGCTCTACAGCGGAATTGCAGGTTCTGGACTGATAGCTTTGTTTGTGGTCCTGGTAGATACGTATCGGTACTACCAAAAGAAAGCTGGAGTTGATGACAATTCGACGGTAAAGATATTACATTACTTCCATGCGCCACTTGGATATATCATCTTAGGTTTTGGAGCACTCATCGACCTCCTGGCCGCTCCATTAGATAACTACTGGCACATACTCTATGGCATAGATGTTACCTTGTGGTCCCCTTTCCACCTCATGGGTACAGTCGGCGGTATCATAGTGGGACTGGGCATCGCCTTTGTCTTTGCCTCGGAGGCAGTGATTGAACGCCAGTCAGCATTTCCAACACGTCGTTTCCTTGGGCTAAGTGGACTTGAGTGGGGAACGCTTCTAGTTCTCTCTGCATTTATGAATCTGACTATACCTGCGGATACGGCATTCATCCCTGTTACACTCGGTTCGCTACAATTCATTACGTACCCTCTCCCCCTGACGTTTACTGCGGCTTTCAGTTTAATAGCCGCTGTGAAGTTTACAAGAAAACCCGGCAGTGCTCTCTTGACTGCTATCCTTCTTTGGATTGAAACGTTATATACCATGGCCTTTGTGCCAGTGGCTATACGTATCATGGTAACGCGACTCGGGCTTCATTACCGTTTTCCAAATCGTCCAGGCGGTACGCCTGTCTTTAACGTCACACTTGCACTCCTGCCACTTGTTTTCGTAGTCTCTGCATTGATTGTTGATGGCATTGTCTTCTGGAAGTCCCGGCATGGCACTGACAAGACTGACACACTATCGAAGGTATGGCTACCTGGTGCTTTGATTGCACTGCCAGCTTTGTTACTCCCACCATTGATCATTGAGTTTGTTCTGAGCATTCCGGCTCTGCTACTGTTGCCAGTAGGAGTGAGTATATTTGAGCCGATTTGGTCCACTAGCCTGATCACACTTCCATTGGTACTTTTAGCGGGGATACTAGGCGCCATCTTAGGCGCAACTTTCGGAGACTTCTGGCACTCGAACAACCACTAGCTATCCTAATAACTCCTCCATCTGCGTCAGATGTGAATCGAACAATTGCAATGCTTGTCGTACTGGTTCAGGTGACGTCATATCCACTCCTGCCTTCTTCAGCAGTTCAATGCTATAGTCGGATGAGCCAGAGCTAAGGAACTTAAGATAGCGATCAACCGCAGGCTGCCCCTCTTGCAATATCTGCTGAACTAGAGCGCACGCGGCAGAGATGCCGGTCGCATACTGATAGACGTAGAAATTGTAATAGAAATGGGGAATGCGCGCCCATTCAATATCTATTAGTTCATCAATGAATGCCTCTCCACCATAATATTTTTCATTCATTGAGCGGTACATCGCACTCAGTGAATCGGCGGTCAGCGGTTGACCCTGTTCAGCCTGGCTATGTATTTGCTGCTCATACTCCGCAAACATTGTTTGTCTGAAAAGCGTACCGCGCAAATCTTCCAATGAGTGATTGAGTATCGCTAGCCGTATCGTAGGATCATCAGTTGTTCTTAACAGGTATTCGGTTAATAGACCCTCATTCAGCGTTGAAGCAACCTCGGCTACAAAGATGGTATAGTCACCATACTGAAACGGTTGATTGCTGCGTGTAAAGTACGAATGCATCGAATGCCCAAGTTCGTGCGCCAGCGTATACATGCTGTCACGTTTGTTCTGGAAGTTTAGCAAGATAAAGGGGAGAGTTTTGTACCCGCCGCCGCTATAAGCCCCACCACGCTTCCCAGGAGTCTCATAGACATCGATCCACCTCTTTTTAAACGCCTGTTTAAGAATACTTATATAGTTCTCGCCCAATGGAGCAAGAGCAGTCACTACTGTATCACATGCCTCAGCATAGCTTATCTCATCAGTAGTTTCCTTTACAATCGGCACATAAAGGTCGTACATGTGCAACTCATCGAGTTGTAGCAAGCGTTTTCGCAATTTCATATATCGATTGAGAAGGTGAATATGCTTGCCAACCGTCTCCACAAGGTTTTCATAGACGCTGATTGGAATATTGTAACGCGCCAATGCTCGCTCGCGGCTAGAGCCAAAACTGCGTTGCCTCGTAAAAAAGATATTTCCTTTGACCTGTCCCGCAAGAGTAGCAGCAATTGTGTTGCGCTGTTTGAGAAACGTTCCATGCATACCCTCGAACGCCTCTTTTCGAACCCTGCGATCTATGCTACGAATATAAACCAGGTAATTGCCTTTTGTGAGTTGAACTTCTTCACCTTTCTCATTTTGAATCTGTGGGAGTTTCAAGTCGGCATTATCAATCATCGAGAAAATGCCATCTGGAACTTCAGTAATCTCGCCTGCGGCTGCCAGTACAGCCTCCACTTCCGTGGAACGGACATGGGGACGATTGCGATTGATATCATCCAATTGCTGTCGATAAAGGCTCAGTCCGGGAGTTTCTTGCACAAATCTGTCAAGGGTGGCTTGCGGTAAGGCCAGAATTTCTGGCTCTATGTAGGAGACAACAGTAGTAGCATGTACAAACAATTGCATAGCGCGATCAAACATCCCTTGATACGTACTGTTTGTTGTATCCTCGTCCTTGCGCATAGAAGCATATACATACAAGGTTTCAAGTTCCTCAAACAATTCATCACGTTTCTGTAATACCGCTAGTAATGCCTGCCCACTTTGAGCAAGGGTTCCCTTGAGTGCCTCAAGTTCCGGTAAACCCAGCTCAAGCCTCTTGAAACTGCTTTCCCAGTCATCATTGGTTGGGAAAATACTTTCAAGGTCCCACGTATACTCTCTGGCAATATCACTACGCTTCGTCAATGTTTGCAATGGATTCGTCTCCTTCATTATATACATCCTTATGGATATCTTCCTCATTGTCGAGCAATAAATCGTCTCTATGTCCCCATTTCTCTAGAAAGCGATAGAAATTCCTTTTCGTCAATCGCGTTCGTTCGGCATCAGAGAGAGTTGCATCTTGAAACAGAGGATGGCTTTTAATGGGTAAATTTGGTGTAACCACCGCTCGAACACCACAATCACGTACCGCAAAATTAAAATCGATCGCCATATAGTACGGAAAACGATAACGCTTGTCAAACAATCCAATCTTCTTCAACAGCTTGCGCTGGAAAGCCAAACATGATCCGTCAATTACTTCAACTTCCGAATCTGTGGACTCTTCAAAATGGTGCAGGTCTTCAGTACTCAGGCCTTTGAATCCGGTTATTCCTACGCTTTTATCTGCCAATACCTGTACTAAAGGTGTGAAAACATCACCTATCAATTCGACACTGGTATCGAGCAGTAGAATATACTTCCCCCTGCTTTGATTCAAGCCTACATTTCGCGCTTCTGCTTCGCCCAGTGGTCGAGACGTACTTAACAGATGCAGACGCGAGTCGTTACGCTGTAGTTCTCTGAACCAAGCATTGAGATCATCAAACGATCTGTTATTAACCAGCATAATTTCGACTTCGTGTGTTCCAATATATCGCATCACGCTGTCGATACAACGTTTCGCCTCCTCAAAACTGGTGTTTGCCAGAATATTAACCGAAAACTCACAGCGGTCCACCTCATCCAACAAGGAAGGCACACGTCGAGCTGTACGATAGACTACTCCATCAACATCAACACTGGGCAGAACAATAAGATGGGCGCCATGAGGATTATCTTTAATACCATATCCGGCTTCCTCGATTTGCCGTTTCAGAGCATCAGCTCGGTCATATTTTCCTCGTTTACGTAGTTCATCGCGCTCATGTGATAGAGCTAATATATCAGCAGGTATACCTGGACGTGAAGATTGTATAGTCATAAATTTATCCTTCTTTATTAGAATTCAGTTTCTCTATCAACGACTGTTCCAATATGGCTTTCCATCCTGCCGTGCTACCAACCAAGCGCAAGTCCATCACAGCGTGGGTCGGCAGCACCTTCAAAATAATTGCCGGTGGAATTAATTTGAATTGCTTGCGCATGACCCATTCGATCATCCCATGGCCCTACAATATTTGTACGATGGCCAAGCATATCTAACAACAAAGGCACGCCTTCACGGAAGCGATTCTCCATCATCACTACTTCAGCAATATTTCGTTCCAGGTGCTCATCCACTCCTCGTTGACCTTGTATTATGTCCTGTTTGCCACTCAATGGATTTAAGCGAATACGTCCACTGCGCCAGCGTGGCGCTGCTATTGCCTGCTGAATATTCAAGCCAAAATCAAGCATCGCTGAGAGCAACTGAACATGTATCTGTGGTTGTGCGTCTCCACCCATCGTTCCGATCGCCATGTAAGGCGTGCCATCACGTAAGACCATCGCGGGTGCCAATGTATGCATTGTACGCTTCCCCGGCTGCAAGTAATTTACATGTCTTGGATCAAGTGAAAAGTACGACCCACGATTATGCAACATTACCCCTGTGTCTCCCCCAACGACCCCGCTTCCGAAGCCAAAGTAGAGACTCTGAATTAACGAAACGACATTACCTTCTCCATCCGCCACGCATAGATACATAGTATCGCCATCTTTTTCAAGTCCTGCCGATACACTCGATGCTGCCCTTTGCGGGTTTATCCTAGCGCGCTGCAATTCAGCATATTCTTTACTAACCAGCCGTTCAACTGGCACATCCACAAAATCAGGATCGGAAATATACTGATCGCGGTCAGCAAAAGCCAGTTTCTTTGCTTCGAGCAGGATATGCAGGTATTCTGGCGTTTGGTAGCCCAAAGACTTCAGATTATAACCCTCGATAATATTTAACATTTCCAAAGCAGTAAGGCCTTGTGAGTTTGGTGGAAATTCAAAAACATCGTATCCTCGATAGTTCGTCGAGATCGGCTCTACCCAGTCAGAATGGTGCTTCTGCATATCTTCTATGCTCAGTACTCCACCGCTCTGCTGGATATAATCTGTCATTTCTCGTGCTATTGAGCCACGATAGAAAGCATCGCGTCCTTCTTTAGCCAGCATACGATACGTATAAGCCAGATCAGGTTGTCGAAATACATCTCCCGTACGCGGAGGCCTGTTATTTGGCAGATATACGCTGGCACTGCTTTCCCATCGTTTCAAAACAGGTAAAGCCGCCTGGTTCAGCCAGCCACTCAATTTGCTGGTTACCGGCACACCCTCTTCAGCATATGCAATAGCCGGAGCAAATATCGTTTCCGCAGCAAGTGTGCCAAAACGTTCCAGAGCCTCGAACCAACCATCGACTGCCCCTGGAACGTTGATTGAGAGCGGGCCACGTTCGGGTATCTGCTCGAAACCCTGAGCAGCAAATAACTCAGGCGTCATACCCTGTGGTGCGCGACCACTACCATTCAACGCGTACAACTTGCGTGACTTCTCATCCCAGATCAGCATAAACACATCACCACCTGCTGAACATGTGGATGGATACACAACAGTCATCGTGGCATTTGCAGCAATCGCCGCATCGATAGCATTTCCGCCCTGTGTTAGAATCTGTACACCCGCCTGGGTAGCAAGATAGTGCGCGCAAGCAACCATACCACGAGAGGCAAAAACAGGCTGTTCGGAGAGCATAGCGGGAGGCTCCGTTTCCTTCTGACTTAGTGGCACTGACGACTTAGCTAAGAGTTGTGCATGATGAATATTATAGCATCTATCAAAGGCTTGATTACAAACCTTGCTAATTTGGTTTCTTAAGCTGGCTCTCCGCCAGTTCCTTTACCCGCTGCACCTCATCCTTATGACAAATAACCGTCTTATCATCCATCTCAACTATCACTACATCCTCCAATCCAATCGTGAAAACCTGCCTCTGCGTGTTATTGTACACAAAGATATTGTTACTCCCTAATCCCTCATGATGCCCTACGCAACGAACCTCGTGCTGATCTGCAGGAAAAAGTGACCCATACTGTTCCCAATTACCTACATCATTCCAGCCAATATCGACCGGAATCACGGCAAACTTGTTTACTTTTTCCATGACACCATAATCGATAGATATCGTCTGCAGCGTAGGCCATAATTCATCAAGTGTCGTGCGTTCCTGTGCTGTCCCCATCGACTCGGCAATGGTATCGATTTTTCGCGCTAATTCGGGAAGATGCTTCTGTAATTCTGCCAGAATTGTTTCAACTTTCCACACAAACATGCCACTATTCCATACATATTGGCCATCTTGTAAGTAAGCCAACGCCGTCGCAACATTTGGCTTTTCTACAAATCGTTCTCCATAAAATGCCTGGTGATCAAAACCTTCACTCAATGGAGCACCGTAGCGAATATATCCATAGCCTGTTTCAGGCCCAGTAGGCTTGATACCCAACGTCACAAGATATCCCTGTCCTGCCAATCTGGCAGCCAAACGTAAGGATTGGTTAAATAAATCAATCTTTGTAATTACATGGTCAGCAGTCAAAACCATCATTGTTGCTTGCGGGTCTTTACGTGCAATGGTTGCAGCAGCCCAACCTATAGCGGCTGCTGTACTACGTCCCATTGGCTCTCCCAGTATCTGTGAAACAGGCATCGTAGGCAGGTGTTCTCGCACAAGTTCAATCATACCACGACCAGTCACTACCCACGCTTGCTCAGGCGAAATGAGTCTTTCTACTCGTGCGAGAGATTGCTGTATCATGCTTTTTCCATTGGGCAATGGTAGAAATTGTTTAGGGAAACTCGGAGTGCTGAGTGGCCACAGCCGGGTGCCGCTCCCTCCTGCCAGGATAACCGCATTGAGATGTTCCATATTTACTACAACTCCTTAACATCATTTTATATGAGACACGAGTCTTATCTGGTATCCCTATTTCCTCAAGTATAATGCCAGGATTGTATAGAGGTTAACGTCTCGTGTCAATTGCTACTTCCACACCTTCGCATCACTGTATACTAACTCCGTTGTAGCATCATTTGCCGCTCCAAAAACACCGATCATCCCATGATCGGAGGTATTGTTGGAATCACTCACTGGCCCAGCAACATGCGCACCATTCACATACAAATCAAAACTGTTGCCGTTCACCACAATCGCAATAGTGTTAGGCTGATTTAACCCGGTGTGGAACGATGATATCGCTTGAGACAAACTCTCTACAATTGCATGGCTACAATCATTACCTGTGCATGATACAAACGTGTATCTTCCGCTCTCGAATACCTCAAAATAGTAGTAATTATTCTCACTACTTCGAAAAGCTATACCCCCTCCATCAAATGATTGGCCAGCCTTTATAAAAGTCATTTCTATCTGGTAAGTGAAATTACTGAAATCAGTAGCAGTAGCAAAACATGCACCTCCATAATGCGGCACATCAACCACGTGATAAGCGCCATCTACAAACAGGCAGGAATTGCCAGTGATATTGTCACTTTGCACTTGCCATTGATTTCCCTGGTTATTATCTATCATAGGATCATACAACGTTAATGAACCGCTATACGGTGGATAGGGATTCGCACCATTGGCAACTGGTATCGTAGTTGCATGAACCACGGTAGCTGTAACAGCACGAGAACGAGCAAATGCTGTTGCATGGGTCTGGGACGTTGCCGTAGCAAACAAATTGCTCCTGAAAGTGGCAGTTGCATTTAGATTCGTCGTAGAATGGCGTCCCCCTAAATAATAGAAAAAGCCAGCGCTGCTAACCACCAGCAGACCTACCAGTACAGCTAAGAACGTAAGATATACCCTGGACGTTCTTCGAGGTAGGTCATTACTTGCTTGCCGATTACTATATGGAGATGTCCCCGCATTATTGCTAGCAGGCATAGAGTTAAGCGGTATGTTGGATTCTCTCACCTCTTCACGACTGGGGGACACGTTCCCTGTAGAACTAGCAGGCATAATTTCTTCCTTGGGAGGTAAAGTAGGACCACTACGCAAAGTAGCATTTTCATCCCCAACAAGCACTGTATGATCATCATGTTTCGCCATTCTCTCGCCCACGAGAAGAGGAGCAGCAGAACTGGCTGAAGGCACAATTGACAGGGTCAAATATACTCTCATCGTTGAACCAACACCTGCTTGTTCACTCTGATCCAATACCCTGATAATCTGTCTATCCTTTACCCCCGCGGGTATCCTTACATGTACCTGCCTTCCTCCAGGCAATGTCAGGTTACGATTAGCTCCATTACGCGCCTCGTCTTCACTGATAGCCAGGGTAGCGGAAGCATTGAAACCACTATTACCAAGAGTAATTGGCATTTTGTCAAATGTAGACATATCGGGATTTGCAACACCAATAGGAATCGAAGAATCGATACTTCTCAGCGTTCGACGGAAGGCAAAGGCAAAGGCAATGATAGAGGGGAAACGTTCCTCCGGTTTCTTTGCCAGCCCACGTAAGACAACTGTATCAATTGCAGTCGAAAGACGTGGATTCAAGGTGCTTGGAGCTAGTGGCTGCGTATTGACATGTGCATACATCATTTGCATGGGAGTCCCACGAAAAGGAGGACGACCTGAGAGGAGTTCGTACAACATTACCGCCAGCGCATATTGATCAGTTGCAGGAACAGGACGGCCTTCCCATTGTTCTGGAGCCATATAGGTTGGCGTACCGCGTATACTCTGGCTTGCTCTGCTAGTCAACATGCTTAGTTTTGCGATTCCAAAATCAGTTAGCAGCAAATCAGGGCGCTTTGGATGTTCCCTACTCGTGCGAATCAAGAAATTAGACGGCTTGACATCCTGGTGTACAACCTGGTGGTCATGCGCATATTGGAGCGCAGCCGCCGCCTGCTGCAGCATTTGCTCAACGATCTGAACCGTGAGGAGCTTAAAGCCACCCTTTTGTAGCCAGTTAGCCAGCGAACCTTCCTCGCGATACGGCATAACCAGGTAGGTGAGCATCACTCCATTCACGTTCTGTTCGCCATAATCATAAAGTGGTAAGATCCCTGGGTGGTCAAGCATTGCGATTGCTTTAGCCTCTTGTTGAAACATACGAGCGGCATTTTGCAAACCCATAGTCTCTGCCCCAAACACAGACTTCACTCCAGGGATTGTTTCCGTACGTGTTTTAGCGTAGGCTGCGGCTTCTACCTGAACTACTTTGATTGCCACTTGTCGATTAATTCCAGGGTCTTGCGCAAGATAGACTTCACCCATTCCACCACTCCCTATTAACTGTATGAGGCGATAACGACCAAGTTGTTGTCCTTCAAGTGACATGTCTTCCCCCAGTGCTTGCTATTCAAAACACACTTCTGTTCGGCTTCATCCCCAGAAAGCGAAACTAGTATAGCACAAGCTAAATTAGGGAAAAAGCTTAATGGGAATTCTGTCGATAGTTAGGATTCGAACCCTTGACAGATCACAAAACACTTTGTATACTTCTCACATAACAACTGAATACATCAAAGCATCGAACAGGAAGAGTATACGACCTGCCGAGGTTGTAGAGAGTCGGAGTTGGTGAAAACCGGCACTAAGCAGTCGTAGAATGGGCCTGGGAGCAATGAGCCAACGTTTCTATATAGACTAGTAGCACTCATTCGGAACGTCCCCCGTTACTGAGGACAGGATATCCTCTGCTATTCTCACAGAATAGGAGTGTATTCGGCAATGAGGGGTTAGCTGCAATGTTAGAAAAACAGCTAATCTGAATCAGGGTGGTACCACGAAAGCGCTACTTACGCCTCTCGTCCCTTGTATGGGAAGAGCGGCGTTTTTTATTGTACATTTTTCAAACATTGATGGAGGTATAGGATGCCAGTTGAAACGAACCAAAACGTAAAACCAGAGCCATTTGCTGCTAACGCAAACACTCCTATGAAAAAACGCGTCTTTTCCGGTATACAGCCGACGGGTAATCTTCACCTCGGTAACTACCTGGGAGCCTTGCGTAACTGGGTGGAAACTCAGGCGATGTACGACAACATCTTCTGCATTGTTGACCTGCATGCGCT
>JBKPBA010000425.1:0-3592 GCA_046726675.1 Chloroflexota bacterium | reverse complement strand
TTGAGCAATCTGGTACTAAAGAGCGAAATCTTGCTATGGAGCTGGTGCGTGTCACCGAAGCAGGGGCACTTAGCGCCGGTCGCTGGATGGGCAAAGGCGATAAAATTGCGGTCGACCAGGCCGCGGTAAATGCTATGCGCCAGGCATTAGACGGTGTCGATATGCACGGCGTCGTGGTAATTGGTGAGGGTGAAAAGGACGAGGCTCCCATGCTGTATATTGGTGAGGAAGTTGGCAACGGCACCCCACCAGAAGTTGATGTGGCAGTAGACCCTGTTGATGGCACAAGGCTCACCGCTCTTGGTCTTTCAGGGGCAATCGCGGTTGTGGCTACGGCTGAACGAGGAACAATGTATTCTGCTCCTCCCGGAGTATTTTATATGGAAAAGATTGCTGTTGGCCCTGCCGCTCGAGAGGTAATTGATATCAACGCACCTATCGCCAAAAATCTGAAAAATATTGCCCGGGCACGTGATGCTCAAGTCGATGATTTGACCGTCGTGATACTGGATCGTCCACGTCACGCGGATATGATCAACGAGATTCGCCGGGCCGGCGCTCGCATACGCCTGATTGTGGATGGTGATGTGTCAGCAGCGATTCAAGCTGCGATGGAAGATTACAGAGGTGTCGATGTGCTGATAGGAACGGGAGGAGCGCCCGAAGCAGTCCTCGCAGCAGCCGCAATCAAGTGTATTGGTGGAGAAATACAGTGTAAAATCTGGCCTCGTTCAGATGAGGAACGCGAACAGTTTAAAGCTGATGGTATTGATCTTAACCAGGTGTTTCGCACAGATGACCTGGTAAAAGGCAATGATGTGTCGTTTGCTGCGACAGGCATTACCAGCGGAGAATTAGTCAATGCCGTGCAATATTTCGGTTGGGGAGCTCGCACTTCCTCGATAATGATGCGCTCACGCTCGGGTACAGTGCGCTATATTGAAGCCCGCCACAAGTGGCGCAAAGCAGGCGGCACGGTAGGTATGACAAGAATCAGTTGAAATTTATGGCAATTTCAGCAATTTCTCAATCACGGCATCCGCGACTTGAGAGGTACCAACGGCTGAAGGATCATCTGGTCGAGGCTTGAGATCATACGTGACATGCTTGCCTTCAGCGATGACGGCGGCTATAGCTTTCTCTAAGCGACAGGCAGCATTCGTCTCGCCCAGATGACGTAACATCAACACACCCGAAAACATCATAGCCATCGGGTTGACCTTGTTCTGTCCGGCATATTTGGGAGCACTCCCATGTACCGGTTCAAATACGGCATATTGACTGCCAATATTTGCGCCAGGGGCAACACCTAGCCCACCTATCAGGCCTGCAGATAAATCGGAAATGATGTCACCATACAGGTTAGGCAACACTAATACATCGTACTGCTCTGGCTTCTGAACAAGCTGCATACACATATTGTCAACAATACGATCTTCAAAATGGATTTCTGGATACTCCTTCGCAACTTCATGGGCTGTAGCAAGGAATAGCCCATCAGAAAATCTCATAATATTGGCTTTGTGAACCGCGGTAACTTTATGACGCTCGTTAGACCGCGCATAGTCAAAAGCGAATTTTACAATACGACGAGTTGCCACCACAGAGATATATTTGATACTGATGGCAGAATCGTTATCGAGCTGAGTTCCGGTCGTGCGAGCAATTGTGTCAATGATTTCTTGCTGCTCGGGTGTCCCTTTTTGAAACTCTACCCCAGAGTATAAATCTTCTGTATTCTCGCGTACAATAATCATATCAATATTATCGTAACGCGAGCGCAGCCCTTGATAAGTTTTCGCGGGACGAAGATTTGCATACAGGTCCAGTTTCTTGCGCAGGACCACATTTGCGCTGCGAACTCCCTTACCAACAGGCGTGGTGATTGGACCTTTCAATCCTACTTTTGTACGCTTAATCGACTCAATTACTTCATCTGGTAAAACAGTACCATATTTCTCTAGCATCTCTAATCCAGCCTGATGTACCTCCCAGGAAAATGGGACACCAGTAGCTTCGAGAACGCGGCGTGTAGCCTCGGTAATTTCAGGGCCGGTGCCGTCACCAGGAATGAGGGTAACCGAGTAGGGCATGAAAACCTCCACAAGTGAAGTGAGTTATTAGAATGCGTGAGTGAGCAATCAACAACTGATTATAGCACACACAGCCGTCCCGATAAGTATGAAGCGAACCATTTGAACGTTCATGTGTGGATTGCATAATGCTAGATCAGCCAGTAGGCGCCTTATTCGTTGCAGCTTTTTTAGTTCTGGAAGTAGTCTTTTTCCCCCTGGTACTACTTTTCGTTCGAGTAGCAGCCGTAGCCTTCTTTGTCCGTCCTCGCGTTGTGCGGGTCGTGGTTTTCTTCGCTCTTGTCGATGATCGTCCATTAGCGGATGGCGTTTGGGAGAGCAGTGAAGAATCTACTGTGGTCGTAACTTTCTTACGTGTACCTCGTCTTGTAGTTGCGCCATTCTGTTCAGGCCTTTCCCCAGCGTTTTGCTGCACAGCGATGAACTCTTGATAACACACAGGATTCTGCCCTACTCGTGGCACAATCATCAACCCGCCACAATCAGGACAGAGTTCAGGTACTGGCTTCTCCCAGATAGCAAAGTTACAGGTAGGATAGTTGTTACATCCGTAAAAGATCCGTCTCTTCTGTTTAGTCTTGCGTTCTACAAGATCACCTTGACATACCGGGCACAACGCGCCAGTTTTATTCACAACAGAGCGACGATAACGACACTCGGGAAAGCCTGAGCAGGAGATAAAGCGTCCAAAGCGACCTGTACGAATAACAAGGTTGCGTCCACATTCGGGACATGCTTCATCTATTTCTTCGACTGGCTTTTGTACACGATCCATCTCCGCTTCGGCCTTTTCCATCGTCACTTTGAAATCGCCATAGAAGCTACGCAGGAACTCTATCCATGACTGGCGCCCTTCTTCGACATCGTCGAGCTTTCGCTCCATCTCAGCCGTAAAACCTGTATCTACAATATCAGGGAAGTGCTTATTCATGACTTCGTTCACCGTTTCGCCTAACCAGGTTGCCACAAAGCGCTTCTGCTCTTGATCAACATAACCGCGGTCCTGAATGGTGCTGATAATGGGCACATAAGTACTGGGACGGCCAATACCTTGCTCCTCAAGCTCTTTAATCAAGCTCGCTTCAGTAAAACGCGGAGGAGGCTGAGTGTAATGTTGTTCAGGCGTTAATCGATGCAGGTCCAACACTTCTTGCATTCTGAGAGCAGGAAGCGTTTTCTCCTCGTCATCCCGCTGCCACACTGCATAAAAGCCAGGGAACTTGAGATGGGAACCTGTCGCCCGAAAAACGTACTGGCCAGCAACGATGTCCACCCGAACCGTATCAAAGACGGCAGGGGTCATAAAGCTAGCAACAAAACGTCGCCAGATCAAATTATAAAGCTTAAACTGTTCGGCCGTGAGATGAGGCTTAACTAACTGAGGCGTCAATGTAACATCTGTCGGGCGAATCGCTTCATGGGCATCCTGAGTGGTTGCTTTGGCCTTACCTGTCCGTCCCTGTCCAACATAGGGCTGACCATATTCCTTTGCGATATAC
>JBKPBA010000424.1:0-5359 GCA_046726675.1 Chloroflexota bacterium | reverse complement strand
CCACTGTATCGACAACAGCAGTGTAGCCGTGGAAAGCGCCACTGCCAATGCTGCAAGCAACCACCTGAGCGACCGTATCACCGTTAACCTGGGAGTGCTTGATGAAGCAGAAGCCACGCACCTAACAGGCCACTATAACCTCGTACTCGCAAATATCATAGCGCGTGTCATTGGCTCGATAGCCTCCAACCTCGCTCAGGTTTTAGCTCCCGATGGAATTTTAATCACCAGCGGCATCATCGAAGACCGACGTCACGAAGCCGAACAACCCCTCCTTACCGCGGGCCTAAGACTGATCGACCAGGTAATGATCGACGACTGGGTCACCCTGATAATGCAAAAATAAGAAAGGAGTAAAGGCTGCTCTGATGAATTGTGATCCAGCGGTATCTGTTACAAACGATACAAGTGATACAAAATCGAGTACCGCGATTGATTGTCAAAAACCCATCAGGTATGCTAATTTATCAGGAAATATACAGTAGCCCTCATAAATATGCACCGTTTCTTCGTTCCACCCGAACTGCTAAAAGAATCCAATATCAATATTCCACTCCCTAAAGACCTCGCCCACCAGGTTCGAGACGTACTGCGTCTCAATGTTGGCGAACGACTCCTCCTGCTCGATAACAGCGGTGATGAAATCTTAGCAGCGATTGCCAAAACCAACAAGGCCGCTGTCGAAGTTCACCTGCTCGAACGCCAACCCGGCAAAAGTGAACCTGCCGTTCGTATTATCCTCTGCCAGGGACTCCTCAAATCCGCACGATTCGAATGGATTCTCGAAAAAGGCACCGAACTAGGTGTATCAGTTTTCTCCCCCATCGTCTGCCGTCGCTCAATGGCAGGTTTAGAGGACCCAGGTTCCACCAAAATCCAACGCTGGCAGCGTATCATTCAGGAAGCCGCAGAACAATCCGGCCGCTCGCGACTCCCAGAACTCCTACCCAGCCGTCTCCTCGATCATGCCCTCAAAGACATCCCACCCGGCGCCCTCGCCATCATGCCCTGGGAAGAAGAACATGCCCTTACCCTCCACGACGTATTAACCGCCTCTGCCCACCCTACTGGAAATGTAGGGGCGCCCCTTGCGGGCGCCCGGCCACCACGTCCAATACGGCCTCAACCAACTCCAAATGCATCAATACCTCCTCAACCAACTTCAGATCCGTCAACGCCTACTCCACAATCGCCCACCACCGTCGTCCTCTTCATCGGCCCTGAGGGTGGCCTGATGCCTGAAGAAATTGCCCTTGCCAAACGGCACGGTGTGCAAATAGTAACACTGGGTTCACGCATTCTACGCGCAGAGACAGCGGCACTCGCAATGGTGGCCAACGTTATGTATGAACTGGAGCAATAACCTTTCTCCTACACCTCAGCTTTTGCCCCTAAATATTCGCCAAAAAATTCCAGCACTCGCCCCCACGAATCCTTTGCCGCCGCTTCATTATAACTTCTGCTTGTATCATTGAAAAACGAATGCTTTGCTCCGGGATATATTTTAATGTCATGTGGCACATTGTAACGATCTAACTCAACATCCAACTTTTGACCCTGCTTGGTCGTGAAGTCCTTATCGGGATATGACCCAACCACCGGACAGAGGCGTGCAACAGCCTCCAATGGCCGGGGATTTCCCGCATAATAGGGAGCAATCGCTTTTAACCTGTCATCAGTGCAGGCCCAGGCGATCGCAAAACTCCCGCCCATACAGTAACCAACTGCCCCTAATCTCGAATTATCGACACCTGGCTGCTCCAACAGAAAGGTCAGCGCTGCTTTCAAATCATGAATACTGCGATTATTTAGCGAGTTCAATAGCCAACCACTCATAAACCGGAACATACAGATGGCCCGATTGCGACCAGCGAACAGGTCCACTGCTAGCGCAACATAACCCTGATTGGCAAAGCGACGGGCAATATCTTTAATGTTCTCATTTAAGCCATATGCCTCGTGGATGACAACAACACCAGGAAACGGCCCATCTCCTTCGGGATGTGCTATATATCCCTCAAGCTGGCGGTTGTTGGACTGAAACGAAGTCATTTGCGCTACTTGTGTCATAATGCTACTCTCCTGAATACAAAAGCGTAGATCTAAATCGTTGTATGTATTGTACCTCAATCGTGATGTACAATATCCAGCTTGAATTGTCATTGACCCCGCTTCTACCACATGTTATTATAGTGCGACATGATCATTCCAAATTGCTCTAATTCTTCTCAGGCACTATATAAGTATGTATGATGTTGTACCTGGCGCTTTGCAACGCCTGCGCGAAGCTGATATCGTTAGCATGGCGGGACTTATGGTGGCGTCTTTGGGACAAGAGTATTACCGAAAAGGCGCAGTGCATGCAACGAAGCGTCAGGGGACAGTGCTTTCTGGCATCGTTGAAGTATCTAACACAACCCTCAATCAAACTGCATCAACGACAAATAGCACATTAGAGACACAACAGGCAATCCTCCCCTCTCCAGGTAACTATTCCACAGAAGTCGAGCTTCGTGATCGTATTTCGTGTAATGTCACTTGCTCGTGCAAGCAATCCCCTGTTCAGTCAGGCCTTGTGTGTTCACACGCTGCAGCACTCCTCTACTACTGGCTAGCTCATCCTTTAAATTTTCAAGTTGCGCCTCATACCCTGGCTTCTCCTGTTCCTCTACCTTTTGAACAGGAAATAGTGAAATCACCAGTTGAGAATGACGATGTTGTGAAGGAGAGGAAAAAGTCACAAGCTCCTGCCCAGACGACACCATTACAGGCTCTACAAACATCATTACCGTTTAGCAACACTGTTGAGATACTGGCTCAATCAGGATTAAGTGAGCTACGCACTGTAGCTCGCGCATATGAAATCCCCACGAATGGTTTGAGCAGGCAAGAACTTGCGGAAGCCATTGTAAATATACTCGAACAGCCAGAAGCAATTCGTCGGGTAGTCGCATCGTTGGAGAAACAGCAGCGCCAGTTATTAGCTGCCCTTACGCTCGCTGGCGGCTCTATGAATGACGAAGACCTGCGCGGACTCTTTGAACGCTTCTCTCTTGGGGGGCCAGGCCAGTTACAGGAAATGCTACATATTCTCCAGGGTAAAGCATTAATTATTCGCGCAACTTTTAATAGCTCGTTGCAGCGGCGCATTGGGACAGGGGTGAGCGGATCCACTCTAGAAATATGCTGGTATGTACCAGCAGAAGTACGAGCCGCTTTACATGTGACTATACCAATCACTCCTTTTGCGATCGAGACAGATAGTGACCAGAGCGCTGCTGCACTCAAAGTGCAGCACAATGAGCCTTATAGTCTACTGACGGATCTACTCCTCATAGCGCGTGCGCTAGATGGTAAATGGCTTGAGTATGAGGGAAAAAACAGCGAAGATGATGGTAGGACAGGCGTCGTACGCTCTCTCAACCCCATGCCGGTAGATGGATCGGTTGCCATTCCTGCTCCAAATGGTACACCCTCGATGGCGTTGCTGGAATACTTGCTTACAGTTGTTCCGCGCCCTTTGCCTTTTTTACGCTTTGCGATCCGAGTGTTGAGGTTGGCAGATATTCTGTACTTTGAACATGATACAAATGAGGCTAGCAAGCCCTCTAAAACGGCTGGAAACGATATTTCGCATTTCACTAATAGCTCATACGAGCCATCGGAAGTATTCAGTTTACGTGCCATGCAGCAAGACAGGCGTAAGGATGATGCCGGGACCTCGATCCTGCACGTGTTGCCCAATGCTGCCAGGCTCCTGCTTGGCTCAAACCGTGCTGAAGTAGCGCATGAACTATTTACACATTGGTTGAATCGTGTTTCTTATGATGAATTATTTGATCTGCAAGATGAAGGTTTACGTTTACGCTGTCGAGCTAACCTGCTAATCCAGCCTGCATTGCGTTCGGGTGAACTCGAGATGGAAAACATGGATGCTCGGCAAACGTTTGTCGCATTGCTGGCTCAGGCTCCGCAAGGTCAATGGATCAATTTCTCTACGTTTGCACGTTTTGTGTATCGCTTAAATCCCACCTTTTTACAGCGGAGGCAGAGTCAATTTTCTTTTCCCCATTGGTGGATAGAGCAAGAGGAAGGACGCCCTTTACATCCGACACAGTTTGGCGATTGGATGCGCGCCGAGGGTCGCTATCTCGCTCAACTGCTCCAGGGTCCACTGTATTGGTGGGGAATCTGCGACGTTGTGTTATCAAACGATGACCGTTTGCTGGCATTCCAACTAACGCCATTGGCGAATTTATTCCTCAACAGGATATCCGTAGATGACCAGTTGATTACTACCGAAACCCTCGTACCAACAAATTTGCCGGCCATTGACGTATCAGAATCTGGTGACTTGTCCATTCTCTGCACCTTTGCTAATTGGCCCTTGATTGAGCTGATTGAGCGCTTCGCAGAAGTAAAGGGTGCTCATGCAGCTAAACTCTGTTACCAACTCACACCAGGGTCGCTCGGTGAGGCGTTTGCTCGTGGCGAATCTCCCATCACTCTATTGGAACTCCTGCATAGTTTGACGGAACATCAACATTCAATTGCGCCGGATGGCCCTCTGGCTCGTTTACTCGAGCAGCTTGAACGCCGCATAGCAAGCTACGGACGAGTACGATTCTATACTGATGCTTCTTTGCTCGAGGCTGCCGATCAACAAGTTGTACGAGAGCTTTCTGCTACCACGTCTTTAAATGAGCAGATTATTCGTTCCATCCATCCTACTCTGCTCATTCTGAAGAAAAATGCTATTGAAGACCTTTTCGACGAACTCAAGCGGCGTGGACAGGTCCCGCTTCTGCATGATTCCGGAGTGGTGCCACTCGTGGCGTCCAGAGCTGAGGCGCAAAATGAATCAAAGTGACCTTTTGCTACTCCAGACCGTGCCTCCTTACCATTTGCAAGCGATCGTTAAGACCCGGCGTTCGTCAGCGTCCCTTAAGGGACAGAATATCAAAAAACCAAAAGATCCATCGTCAATGACTATTACAGAGATCGCACAAGATTTGTTCGATCCTAACTCCTGTATTGATACTTTGAGCGGTTTGGCTGAAATGGAGCAATCCATTTTACATGAATTGATTGCCTGCGGGGGACGTGCCAACAGTCGCGATCTTGCCTTGTACTTTAGTTGTCTACGTGTTCCTCTTGAGGATACTCCTGAGCTTGATCGAAAATCTTCTTCGGGAGCTGATTCCTCAGAGGGGTCCTCGAGAACTCAGTCACATCACCGGGTAGTGACGCTCCAATATCCTACACCCCACCCCCATGGCATTTTTGAGCAGGCAGTACATCGTCTCTTACTATCAGGCCTGCTTTTCTGGGGAAAGCAAACTAATTTTGTTGGCCGCGA
>JBKPBA010000423.1:0-4945 GCA_046726675.1 Chloroflexota bacterium | reverse complement strand
TACCAGACCATCATTGTCTTACTTGATGGCAGCGTAGGCGCTGAACAGGCCCTGCAACAGGCAACGAGCCTGGCACAAGCGTGCAACGCCACCCTCGTTCTGGTTGCTGTACCACCACGTCCTGGAGAGGAGACTTTTGTCGCAGAGGGAGAGCAGCCTTTGTCCGGGGAGACTACGCAGGAAGCATTGAAAAGAGCCGACTCGCTTGAGGATAAAGCACAACTCCTGCGAACAACGACTGGACTGCGTGTCGAAACTGCGACCACCGCTAAAGAGCCGGAAGCGTTCATTGAACGGATCAGTGGGCATAGGCAGAGCAATCTCCTCGTTGTAGCAACACGAGAACAGGCGCTGTATGGAGCGGAGAAGTTCCTTCGCCACAGGAATGTACCGGTTCTGCTGGTGGCTAATCAATAGCCTACAACACTTTATCCTCCTAACTTCTCCGCTTATCACAACGGTTGAATAGGATAAGAAGATGAGCAAGTGCGGCCGCGTTCGCCAGTTTTCCGATCGGGAAGCTCCTCACTCACGAAGAAACTGTATGCTCATCTGGAAGGAGACCCAGGTCGCGCGCGCGTAGAATTGCTTGCGTCCGACTTTTCACCCCCAATTTCGAGAGGATATGGCTCACATGCAGCTTGACCGTCCCTGGTGCCACGACCAGCGCCGTCGCAATCTCCTGGTTGGAAGCCCCACGTGCCAACAATTGCAGCACCTCCAGTTCGCGCTCGCTCAAGGGATCGAGTAAAGGTTGCGTCACGGAAGTTTGGCCGGGCCTTCCTTGCACGGGCCTTTGAGGTTGGAATGTCCTGTCTTGCGTGGGGGAAGCTATGATCGCCTGTTCTGCCGTCAGAGTTCTTCCCTCAGCCCATCTTTCAGCAAAGATCTGCTCTCCGAGGAGATGTTGCGCTTGCTTGATGTGGCGTGCGCGACTGAGCCGTTCGACCTGTGGGAGCGGCGCATGACTGGCTTCGCGGTAGCGTTCTGCCGCTCCCCACAGTCGCGCTGCCCAATCCGACTCTCCCTGATCTGCAACAACATCCGCCAACTCTTCCAGGCACAGGATTCGCGCTCGACTGTCATGAACACTGCGTGCGATCTCCAGGCTCTGAGCTGCCAGGGTTCGGGTCAGCATATAATCTTGCTCGCTTGCCGCTGCCTGCGCGAGCAAGGCGTAGATGAGCGCCTGGCCCTGCTGGTCTCCCAATTGTTGGTGACGCTTCAAGCCAGCTTCCAGCAGGAAACGCGCACGCGAGATGTCACCCTGACGCAGGGCAATCTTGCCGAAGAGGCTCACAAACCAGCCCGTTACCCACGCATTGCCTACCTGATCATGGATGGCGAGTCCTTCTTGAAAGATGGTCTGAGCTTTTGCCTCATCTCCTTGTGCCCAGTAGACGTTTGCTACGAACAGGTGTAGCTCCCCATAGAGCCAGAGGTCTCCTGCCTCGTTGAAGAGGGCGATGGCACGTTCATACAACTGCTGTGCCTGCGTATAGTCACCCTGGGACAAGACTACCGATCCAAAAGCATTCAGAGCGCACGCCAGCGTCCAACTATCCTCTGCTGGAGCGTGCGCCCGGACAAATGTCAGCGTCTCTTCTGCCTGGGCGTGTGCCCCAGTCATGTCCCCATCTGCCAGCAAGTGGTGCACCAGGGGCCAGGAAGCTATCGCAAAGCCTCGACTGTCCTCATTTTGCCGAGCGAGCGCCAAACATTGCCGTGCCCGAACGAAGAGGAGGTCGCTTAGCCCCAGGTGGCTGGCAATCAAGGCCACAATATAGAGCGCCTTGATGCGTACGGAAACGGCGACGTCTGGTGCCACTTCCCGCAGTGCTGTCTCGATCCAGAGCATGGCTTCGCTGAAACGACCACACATATACCAGAAATGCCCCAGGTTTCCTGCCAGGCGGAGCAACTGCTCGTTCCGCTGATGGGTTTGCGACCATTGCAAGGCTGTGCGGAAGTTCTCGGCATCACGCATCAGGCGACCCACCCACAGCCGTTGCTGGTGCCCGAATAATTCAGGCTCACTTTGCTCGGCAAGCGCGAGGTAGTACCTCGCATGCGACTCCCCTGTCGCCTCCAACTCTCCGGCATCCGCAAGTCTTTCCAGAGCGTATTCCCTGATCGTTTCGAGCATGAGCAGGCGTGGCTCCTCTCCGCCTCGGTCGCTCTGTTGTATCAAGCTTTTGTCCAGCAAGGATGCCACCAGGTCCATGGCGGGGAGCGAGCGATCCGCAGCTCTGCTACAGACAGCTTCGGCAGCCTCAAGTGAACAGCCACCGACAAAGATGCTCAGGCGCCGGAAACACTGTTGCTCCTGGGCATTGAGGAGATCATAACTCCAGCGGATGGTGTCACGCAGGGTGTGCTGCCGGGTGGGAGCATCTTGCCTTCCACTCGTCAACACAGCAAGCCGGTGGGTGAGCCGCCCGAGCAAGGCCTGGGGAGGCAGCAGTTTGCTCCGCGCCGCTGCCAGCTCCAAAGCCAGCGGCAGTCCGTCCAGTTGGATGCAGATCTGGGCGATTGTTGCCGCGTTGTCCTCAGAAAGGACAAACGTGGGCTTCACCGCCTGCGCACGCTGAACGAAAAGGGCGACCGCCCCGTAGTGCAACAGCTCCTCATGTGCTGACAGATGGTGTGGATCGGGCAAGGAGAGCGGAGGAACCGCAAACTCGTATTCCCCCTCCACGTGCAGGACCGCCCGGCTGGTCACCAGGAGCTTGAGGAATGGACACGCCAGCAGCAGTTCCACCAGCGCGGGCGCGGCTTGGAGTACCTGCTCAAAATTATCTAGCAGCAACAGGAGGTGTTTGTCACGCAGGAACGCTTTGAGTGACTCGAACAGCGAATGTTCCTCGACATCTAGTAGGCCGAGTGTCTGTGCGATGGTGGGCACGACCAGGTCAGGATCGCTCAGAGGAGCAAGCTGCACCAGGCAGACGCCCTGAGGAAATTCCTCGCTCAGATCCGTCGCCACTTTCTGAGCCAGGCGTGTCTTGCCGATGCCGCCGGTACCGGTGAGTGTCAGAAGCCGGATTTCAGGCCGTAGCAGTAAAGAACCGATCGCTTGCTCCTGCTGCTCACGTCCAATCAACGGAGTAAGCAGAAGAGGGAGATTCTGGAATCGAGCGGGTGAGCTGGTGGCGGCTTTCTCGCCCATAACAGGTGTCGAGGGATGTTGCGCCTGGAACGGATCAGTAGAGGTCTCTGCCTGGACGGCCTCTCTGAGAGCCGTGGCGAAGCTTTGCACATCGACAAAGCGGAGCTTGGGATCTTTCGACAGGGCCTTGAGCACCACTCGCTCGACAGCAAGCGGGATGTCCGCGTCTTGTTCGCGTAACAAGGTGGGAGTTGCGAACAGATGCTGGCTCACCACCTCAGCCACCGCACCTTGAAAAGGCGGCTGGCCACTCAGCCATTCATAGATCATCACAGCAAGGGCGTACTGGTCGCTCTGCGGACTGGGAACACCGCGAATGTGCTCAGGGGCCATATAGATCAGGGTGCCATACATGTGCGGAACAGGCAGCGAGTTCGTTGCGGGAACCAGCAGAGCGACACCAAAATCGCTGAGCAAGACCTGCTCCTGCTTTCCCACGAGCAGATTCTCCGGTTTGAGATCGCCATGGACCAACCCCTGGTCATGGGCATACTGCAGGGCAGGAGCAACATCGGTGACATAGCTGACGATGGCCTGGAGGGGAACCCTGCTGCCGCGAGGATGACGTTCGCGCAGCGTCCCACCCGGCGCGTACTCCATCACCAGATAGGGCCTTTCTTGCGCCAGACCAAAGTCGAGCACGCGAAGAATATGCGGATGATCCAGGTGGCTCAACTGACGGGCTTCAGTGAGAAAGTTCCCCATGGTATCAGAGGTGAGATGGGTGTTGAGCACTTTGATGGCAGCCAGCGTGTTGAGGTAGATCTGTTCGGCCAGGTACACATCGGCAAAGCCGCCTGAGCCCAACAGGCGGACCAGGCGATAGTTGCCAAGGCGCTCTCCGATACGCTCCGCCATGCTCGCACCTCCTCCGGCGAGTCTTCCCAATGAAGAGAGTGTCCTCTAACGCTTATCGAAACACTGCTACAGTATACCCCAGGAACAGCAGAAAGTCTTGAATATATCTTTCTGGTTATCGCCTTTCTTATACATGGTTTCGCTCAATATATCTTTTTCGCCAGCACATTATATCTTTTTGGAGATCACATTTCACCCCGGTCACAGCTATACTGGTAGCAGCGAGAAGAAAGGAAAGTCACTTCCCTGGAAACGCAGCAACGAGGATGCCAATCAGGGGCTCTTCAAAGAAGCGACCAGAAGGGCTCTATCCAGACAGAAGGAGAAGAAGATGAACTGCAAGCAAGACGCCGAAGTGCTACGCCAGGTAGGCTTCACAGAGGAAGAAATAGAGCGATTGAATCACCTCCGTAGAGATTCCACCGAATTAGAGCTACAACAAAGCTCTGTGGAATACCGTCGCCTTGCATTTATCCGTTGGCTCGTCGCTACCGGTAAATTATCTGAGCAGCTCGCCTGAGCCGCTCATCTTTCCCTTACACTCTCACAGATGAAATCGTAGTCAACCAGGAAAAGTCTCCTCACTCAAAGGAGGAGACTATAAGCCAGCTACAGTTGTTGTTGCCAGGGGTACCAGAAGTGAAACATGGTGACCACATCCTCGTCTTACAGTCTCTAGACACGTGAATGGGGCAGGCGTTTACCCCAGAAGTGAAGCAAGTTGAAGTAACATGCCATCTGATGCACGGTGACTTCTGCAGCACATCCTTCTATACTTTCTTTTGCATGAGGAAGTGGATGGCCAATAAGTTGAATCCACTCCTTAATATAGCGAGTATGGTGAGCTTAAAAAATTTTGTAACAGAATCTTCAGCAGAACCTTTTCTTTCGTCGTCCAGTGAACAATAGGAGCAGACT
>JBKPBA010000422.1:0-5955 GCA_046726675.1 Chloroflexota bacterium | reverse complement strand
ATGTGGGCGCGGCCATCGATGCCAGCGCAGTTGACCCTACCAGTAGCGAGATACAGACACGCTCGTATCCCAATTCATCTGGCAGGCAGGCGGGCACCTCGGGCTACGAATTTATCGAGACGATGGACCTGGCCAATCATGGCGCGAGGATCGGTGAAGAAGCCGTCAAGTTACTCGCCGCTCCGCAGTGCCCCAGCGCGGTGACGACCATTATTCTCGATGGCCCGCAGACCGCTCTCCAGGTCCACGAGTCATGCGGCCATCCCATCGAGCTGGATCGTGTGCTGGGTATGGAGGCCGGCTTTGTAGGTAAGAGCTTCCTGACCACGGATAAGCTGAACGGCCACTACCGCTACGGTTCGGATATTGTCAACCTGACCGCAGATGCTACCATCCCAGGCGGGTTGGGCACCTTTGGATGGGATGATGAAGGTGTTCCAGCGCAGAGAACTCCCATTGTTATCAGCGGTATCTTCAGCGGTTACCTGATGTCTCGCGATACTGCTGCTATGCTTGGACTGACCAGCAATGGCTGTGTGCGTGCTGATAGCTGGAATCGCTTACCAATGATTCGCATGACGAATGTGAGCCTGGAACCGGGAACATGGACGCTGGATGACCTGATTGCCGATACCGATGATGGTATTTATATGAGTATCAACAAAAGCTGGAGTATCGATGATAGGCGCTTGAACTTCCAATTTGGCGTCGAACTCGCCTACGAAATTAAGCATGGCAAACTGGGGCAAATGTTGAAGAATGCTACCTACACAGGTATCACGCCGCAATTCTGGGGATCGTGTGATGCCATTTGCAATCGCGACGAATGGGTGGTATGGGGTACGCCCAACTGTGGCAAAGGGGAACCGATCCAGACAATGCGCACAGGACACGGAGCAGCCCCCGCGCGTTTTCGTAATGTCCAGGTAGGCGTAGGTCGCTGGTAAACACACAATGGGGGTGCAGGGGGCGAAGCCCCTTGCCAGGGGAACGGGGGTGTCCCCCGAAAATCTCCCCTTTTATGCACTGAGACCGATGCGGATGGATATAGAACCATTAAGTGTATAGAGAGAGTTTTGAAATGTACTCGGATGAAAAAAGTGTGCATGATCTGCTGCAAAAGGTGCTGAGCTATTCTCAAGCAGAACAAACCGAAGTGGTCTACTTCGGCACCGAGAGCGCCCTTACCCGTTTCGCCAACAATTTTATCCATCAGAACGTTGCAGAGAGCAACCATGAATTACGCGTTCGTGCTGTCGTAGGCAAAAGAATGGGCGTAGCGACGACTAATCGCCTGGACGACCAATCACTTCAGCGCGTAGCGGAACAAGCATTGGAGATTGCGCGCCTTTCGCCTGAAAACCCGGAGTTTCACTCACTGCCAGAACCGCAACCAATTGTGCCTGCTCCTGGTTTCAGTGAACGAACCGCTTTATATAGCCCGGAGGCGCGGGCCAGAAGCGTTGGCGTTATTGTGCGACTGGCAAAGGAGCGTGGGTTAGAGTCAGCAGGAGCTTTTTCGACCGAAACGAGCCAGGTTGCCGTCGCGAACTCGCTGGGCATTTTTGCGTATGAACCGCGCACAGAGTCCGAATGCCACGCTGTTGTGATGGCAGATGCGCAGGGTTCCGGTTATACCCAGCGTCTTGTTACCGATGCTACCACAATTGACTTTGAAGCGATGGCACGCGAGGCAGTAGAGAAGGCTCAACGTAGCCGCAATCCCATTGATTGCCCGATCGGCGAGTATCCGGTTGTCCTTGATACTTACGCCACAGCGGATATGCTGCAAAATCTCATATTCATGGGCCTCTCTGCCACGGCAGTGCAAGAAGAACGCAGTTTCATGAATGGTCAGTTTGGCAAACAACTGGTCAGCCCTCTGGTGACCATTTATGACGATGGTCATGATCCTGCAGGCTTGCCGCAGGCATTTGATTACGAAGGTATGCCTAAACAGCGTGTGGTGATGTTCGATCATGGTGTAGCAAACGCCGTCGTATACGATTCATTCACAGCTTTTCGCGAGGGAAAACCGGATACTGGACATGCTTTGCCTGCGCCAAATCCCTGGGGACCATTACCGCTACATACGATGATGGTGGCGGGCAATGCCAGCCTTGAAGAGCTTATTCGGGCAGTCGACCGGGGAATTTATGTGACACGTTTTCATTACACGAACACAGTACATCCAGTCAAAACACTCTTCACCGGCATGACACGCGACGGAACTTTTTTGATCGAACATGGTGAGCTGACCAACCCGGTAAAGAATTTTCGCTTTACGCAGAGTATTCTGGATGCCTTGCGTGACGTACAGGCAATAGGGAGCGAACGTATTCAGTGCCGCGATTATGTCCCGGTCGTTGCTCCCGCGCTACGTGTTAGTAGCTTTCAATTTACTGGCGTAACAGGGACTTAGCCTTTGTTGTCTATCTGCAAGGTCATATAATGAATCCTTTGCTCATCTGCGAGTGGGTGACCCGCATAGCCCGCTCACCTGCTGAACCCACCCGATACTTCGATTGATAAACGTTAACCCACAACGATAATTTATCACCACTTCTTAACTTTCCTTCTACAAGAACGTAACCTCCTTCCCCTATACTTATCCAGGTGCATAAGTCCCCCGAGGGTGGCAGGTCGAAGCGTTAGAGCAGCGTCAACCGAAAGAAAAAAAGCCGGGTGTTGTTCGTTGCCCGAGGTGTGGCACGGAGTGATGGAACGCGGTGAAACCGTTATCTTGCTCGCTCCTGCCCTCTCTCGTCAAAGTGCAGACCGGGGAGAGCATATGAAGGAATGAGAAGCATGCGCCAGGGACTCTAAACCGTTCTGCCTACCACATAGCAGCGTGCGTCGATGGCGATCACACACGCTATTACTCCTGGCACGTGCCAGGAGTGTGCTCTGTGCTCGAGTATGGCAGGAGCCTCTGCCACGGGAACCCAGGGCGCGGCAGAGGCAGGTGATGCAGGCGGCTATGTAATCATGAATGGAAAGTTCACTATGTCAACACCAACCATATTTTCAAAGACCGGCCGTCTGCGGACAAAAACGTATCCACATGAGCATCCTCCGCTGGCCGAAGTGGCGCCTCCCTCCCTGACCGAGGCGGAACGTTACCAGCTGCTGGTCGAATGGAATGCGACACAGGCAGCTTACCCTAGGGATAAGTGCTTCCACCAGCTCTTTGAGGCCCAGGTGGAGCGCACCCCCGATGCAGTGGCGGTGGTCTTAGAGAATGAGCACTCGACGTATCGAGAACTCAATATTAAGGCTAATCAACTGGCGCACTACCTGCAAGAACTAGGTGTAGGGCCCGAGGTGTTGGTGGGGTTGTGTGTGGAGCGTTCCCTGGAGATGATGGTGGGACTGCTGGGCATTCTCAAAGCCGGAGGCGCCTATGTGCCGCTCGATCCAGCCTACCCGCAGGAACGGCTGGCTTTCATGCTGCAAGATGCTCAAGTGGCTGTACTACTCACGCAGGAGCAACTACTAAAGAGACTACCCAAGCATACAGCCAAGGTGATCTGTTTGGATAGAGGATGGGAAGCAATTGCCCAGCAGAGCGCAGAAAATCTAGCCGGCAGCATAACAGGTGAAAGCTTGGCTTACGTGCTCTACACCTCGGGGTCAACCGGAAAACCAAAGGGAGTATTAGGAACCCATAGAGCTTCTATCAACCGCTTTACCTGGATGTGGAATACCTACCCTTTTAGACCAGGAGAAGTGTGCTGCCAGAAAACAACCCTGAATTTTGTGGACTCGATCTGGGAAATTTTTGGGCCCTTGCTCCAGGGGGTTCGCACGGTCATCATTCCCGATCTGATGGTAAAGGACCCCCAGCAATTGCTTCACATTCTGGCTGCCCATTCTGTCACACGCGTAGTGTTGGTCCCTTCCCTATTGCGGGTTCTACTGGACATCAGGGCTGATCTACAGAACCAGCTCCCTCACTTGAAATACTGGATCAGTAGTGGTGAAGCCCTCCCTCTCGGACTGGCCCAGCGCTTTCTCGAGCGTATGCCCCAGAGTTTGCTCATCAACCTGTATGGCTCCTCTGAGGTGGCTGCCGATGTTACCTGCTACGAGGTAAGGGACTGTAAATCACTTGTGCGCATTCCGATTGGCCGACCGATTGCCAACACGCAGGTCTACCTGCTGGATCCCCAACTGCATCCGGTACCGGTCGAGGTACCAGGTGAATTGTACATCGGAGGAGACGGCCTGGCTCGTGGGTACTTGAACCGTCCCGAGTTGACGGCTGAGCGGTTTCTTGCTCATCCGTTCAGCGATGAGCCCGGCGCGCGTCTCTATAGGACGGGGGATCTGGCCAGCTACCGACCGGACGGCAACATCGAGTACCTGGGACGTCTGGACCACCAGGTGAAGATCCGCGGGTTCCGCGTCGAACTTGGCGAAATCGAGGCAGTACTCAGCCAGCATCCCGCTGTACGTGAGGCCGTGGTGGTGGCGCACGAGCAGGAGCCCGGAGAGAAGCGCCTGGTAGCCTACGTGGTCCTTCACAGGGAGCGGGCCGCCGCGACCAGTGAGCTGCGCGAGCAGGTGATGAAGGCGCTGCCGGTCTACATGGTGCCCTCCGCCTTTGTGGAGCTCGAGGCCTTGCCCCTCACGCCCAACGGCAAGGTGGACCGCCCTGCCCTACCGGCACCCGAGCCGGTCACACGCGCCGCCGAGGAGCCCTACGTCGCCCCGACGCTCATGGAGCACTATCAGTTGATCCAGTTATGGGAAGAGCTGCTGGACGTGCGGCCGATCGGCATTCGCGACAACTTTTTCTACTTGGGCGGGCATTCCTTGCTTGCCGCACGTCTCGTCGAGCGCATTGAGCAGGTCTTTGGCAAGGAGCTCCCCCTCGCCACGCTCTTCGCCAGACCGACCATCGAACAGCTGGCGCAGGCCCTGCAGACCGGAGTACAGCAGCACTCCCGGACTTCGCTCGTAGCGGTGCAATCGTCCGGCTCCAGACGACCCTTTTTCTATTTGCACGGGGCATGGGAGAGCGACGCGTTCTACTGTTTCCACCTGGCGCACCACCTGGGGCCCGACCAACCATTCTATGCGCTCGCACCGTACACCTTCGATGGCCTGGGGGTTCCACACACCGTCGAGGAGATGGCGGCGGCCCATATCCGGCTCGTGCGCAGCGTTCAACCGCAGGGTCCTTACCTGCTGGGGGGCTTTTGCAACGGAGGGCTGGTCGCTTACGAGATGGCCCGGCAGCTTCAGGCGCAAGGGCAGGAGGTTGATCACCTGGTGCTGGTAGAGCCGGCGTATCCTCCCGTCCTACATGCGCTGGCACGCGGTGTCATTCAGCGTGTGGGCGCCGTGCTCAAGCTGAGCCAGGAGCGGCAATGTACCTGCTTCCTCCGTCTGCGGCACATCTACAAATACCTGCGGCGCCAGAGGAGCGCGGAAACCCTCAAGGCGTTTCGAAGCATCGATCCGAGCATTCATACGCTTTTCCCCACGGCTGAGGCCCTTCGCCAGGACGATTACGCCCTGTACGACTGGATCATTACTGGGTACACCCTTGAGCCGTATTCCGGCGCGATCTCGCTGATATGGGCCCGTGAAGAGCCTTTTCACGGTATGTGGCGTAAGGCGGCCCGTGCGCAAAACGTCGCGCTGCATGTCATTCCTGGCACACACATCAACTGCAGGACCGACCACGTCCAGGCGTTCGCTGAGGAACTGGGCAAATGCCTTGATCGGGTGAAAGGCCCCGGGTCGAAAGAAAGCGGGCACGGTGAAAGCAATTCTGTACCAGTGGATTAAGACCAATGGCGTGCTGTTATTCAATGCGGGGTCGCTCGTCGCTACCTTTGCGATAAAATCGGGGCTCGGCTACGCGTACTGGTGGGTAGCTGCCCGGCAATTCTCGCCGGAAGCCGTCGGGGTTGCCTCCGCTGCCATCTCGGCGATGACGCTCCT
>JBKPBA010000421.1:0-7319 GCA_046726675.1 Chloroflexota bacterium | reverse complement strand
ACTCAACCCCAACTACCGTCTAATAGGGTATGATATACAGCAGAAACGTACCGAGTATGGAGCAAACTTGTAGCGTGCATGGAGCGGAATTGGAGCGACGTTGGAACGGAATTGTAGACGCAATGGAGCAAAAACGCCGCTCGTTTGCTGAACCTATCGTACTTAATCGGTAGTCGTTCCTGTCCGTCAGTGTAGCAGGTATAGACCACTAGACCACGGCATTATTCACAGTCAAACTATTCTATGTGGTGGACGCAAAACGCATACAAAACAATCCCCGTCCCACCGCTCTACACCATGCCCAACCCCATTTGGAGTAGCGCGAATTATACGAAAATAACCCTCCAAACGGCTAATTTAGAGGGATTAATTGGCAGTAAAAGCGAGTTTTTGGCCTTTTGTTTCTGGCCTATATCTAGTACCCTAGATATTCACCTGTACTATCGTTTGGCCTTGCATGTGTGTACTTTGACGTTGTGGACAGACTCGCATGGCCGAGCGTTGACTGTACGACGTGTATCGGTGCTCCACGGTCTAGCGCGTGCGATGCGTTGGCATGTCGGAGCCAGTGTGGAGATACCGCGCCGTCAATTCCTGCTCTCTTTGCTGCACGCTCAATGATGCGCTCTGCCTTGCGTGCGTACAGGTTAGGGAATACTTGGTCGTCGTCTGTGCGGAGTGCTAACAATTCTCTGTACGTATCAGCAGAGACCAACACCGCACGCTCACGGCCACCTTTCCCAAACACCGTTATTTGAGCCTTGCCATTATCACGCGCTACCACGTCACGCCACTTCAAATCACATGCCTCTGATACTCTGATGCCTGTCGAGTACAGCAAGCGCAAGAGTGCATGATTGTATGCGTCTGTCTCTTTGCCTATCATGTCGTCTATCTGCTCTCTGCTCAATATGCGTTCTGCTAGTCGAGTGCGTACATGTGGAAGTGTTACCATACTACCAACGTTTACCAGAATGTAGCCTGACTTATGAGCGAACGTCAACAGGGACTTGATAGCCGCTAGTTTGCGTGATCGTGTCGTGTCTGCCAGATTGCTTAATGTGCTCTCGTAGGCTTGCACGTCGGATAATGTGATGTCACGTAGAGCCTTGCGTGTGTACGCCTGGAAGTCCTCTATGTCGTGTGCGTATGCAATGCGTGTGTTCTCTGCTTGCTTGCTATGTAACCACTGTGCAATCATGTCCCTGTCACCGTAGCCACTGCTCACATTCTGTAGTGACGTGTCTAGTGTGCTCTCGACAATGGTTACTGCTTGCGTTGGTGTGTATTCGTTCATGCTCGTTTACCTCTCTGAATGTGTCGTATAAAGTGTTGTTATCAGTAAAAAAAGTAAGAGTGAGGGTGCTCATACCAATCCGTGTTCTAAGAGACCATTCTAAAATGGGGAAAGTCGGTCAGAGAACGGAGACGCTCCGGGTCGGCCTCCAACTGGTTGAGACCATCACACACCTTGTCAATCACCTCATCAAGTGAGGAAAGAGCCAGATTCGCAAGCTGTTTTTCGCGCAGTTCTTCCCAGATATGTTCCACGTGGACTCTCGTTCGGGACTGTAGGCAGGCTGAGCAATGAGTCGAATATTAGCTGGGATCCTCAAGTCTTTGGCTCCATGCCAACTCGCTTGATCGACTTGCATCACCACAAAGTACTTCTCATATGTTTTGGACACCTGCTCCAGAAACAGACCCATCATCTCGGTATCGACAGACGGAAGGATGAGCGAGGTCATGAGGCCTTCTGCGGGAGCCACGGCGGCATACACATAGGTATACTCACGAAGAAGCTGCTGTGGCGCGTGAGGCCTGACGCCAGGAGGAGCCCAGGCTCGTCTGGGGATGCTCAGGCGGCCAAAGCAGCCCTCATCTTCGGCCATCTGCAACACCGGTCGCTCATCGGTGGGCGCTCGCGTGCTCAGGGCTGCCTGGACCTCGTGCTGGAAGTTTTTTTTTGAAATGCGGTCTGTTCTTGCTGGTTGGCCTTGGGATGACGCGCACGCGGAGCCAGCTTGCGCCAGCCATGGCGATGCAAGAGACGGTAGATGGTGTCGAGATGCACTGCATGCTGCACCTCCGCTTCATAGGCCTGCTGAATCTGCTCAGCCGTGGCAATCTCGCCCCGTTCGGCTCGCGCGAAAAACGGCTGCAAAAAGGCCCGTTCTTGCTCGATCGTCAGATATTCGTGATGGCGTCCACCCTTGGCTGACTGCTCGATGACTGGTGGTCCCAAGCGATTGTACCTGGCGATGATCCGATGCACTGTGGTAGCTGAGACGCCCGTATGCAGGGCAATCTCGTCGGCCTTCCGAGGCGCCACCAGAGCATTATAGATAATCCACCAATGGTGGCGCACCCACGCACGCCTTTCTGTTTTCATGCGTTCTTTGACCTCATCCACCGACAGATGCGAGGCCGCTCGGGTGATTCGATGTCCCATGTGTGATGTTCATTCCCTTCCACATCGTGTATCAGCATATGTTCCTTTCTCTTATTTTACCACATAGATAACTGATTGGTATAAGATAATACTTGTGATTGACAGCCGACGATGCTGCGTGAAACGGAACATGCGGGACCTTTCCTGATAGAATGAGCTTTTCTCTTTATGGTAAGAAACGTATTAATATGTATTATTTTGCGATTGCGATTTTTGCTAACCAGATACCGTTGCTTACAATACTTCCTGCAGCTACGCCAGCTAATCCAAACAGAACTGCTCTTCGTGAGAGACTGCGCTGAGAATGTATAGTGGATTCAACGGGTATATTCGTCAGTTGCTGGTGGCATCCCACCAGATATTGGTTGTGTGCCAATTGATGGAAGGTCTGACGCTTCTTTAAAAGAGATAGTTGAAGCAGAAGCAATAGGATAAACTATCTTGCTAGCCTGCCACAGAGCATTAGAAAAGGCTTGCACTGTTGCAAAGCGCTGTTGGGGTTCCTTAGCAAGCGCTGTAAGTAATACCTCTTCGACCTCTGGTGGCACTGCAGGATTCTTTACACGTACTGGGGGAGGAGGGTTTATCATCAGGGTCTCAGGCCACGGACGATTTTGCTGATCTATAATGTGATACACTTCCATGATACACTGAGCCTGATGATGTTGAGAAGGGCCACTCCATCCACTTCTACCAACTTGCGTTTTAAGGAGTATAAGAAAGGAACGAGAGGAAAAGGAATCAGCATGCGAACCATTGCAATAGAAGAGCACTTTCTGGCCAGGGGGTTCAGAGAAGTCATACAGAGCCATGCCTCAAGCCTAGCAGGCGTCTTGAATCCAGCGATGACAGTAGAACGACAGATCAAGCTTGCTGATCTGGATACCCTGCGTTTGCAGGATATGGATACAGGTGGGATCGATCTCCAGGTGATCTCGGACATCGGGGCAGCCGTGGCGCCGCGTGCTGGGGACGAGGGTGTGCAGCTGGCACGGGAGGCGAACGATCAAGTAGCCCAAGCCTGTGCCACGCATCCCGATCGGTTCGCCGGGTTTGCTACCCTGCCGATGAACTGGAACGAGCGGTGCGTTCGCTTGGCTTGAAAGGCGCGATGCTCTTCGGCACGACGAACGGACGGTATTTGGACGATCCTGCCTTCCTGCCTGTTCTGGAGCGAGCTGCCGCTCTCTCCGTGCCGATCTATCTTCATCCTGCGGAGCCACCCGCACCCGCGCGGGAGGCCTACTATACCGGCCTGGACCCGGCGGTGAGCATTGGATTAGCGACGTTCGGCTGGGGCTGGCACTCCGAGGTGGGGATGCATGCGCTGCGACTGATCCTGGCCGGGGTGTTCGATCGTTTGCCCACCTTGCAGATCATCATCGGGCATATAGGAGAGATGATTCCATTTATGCTTGCACGCATCAATGACATGCTCACCCCCGTGGCAAAGCAGTTGCAGCACCCTGTGCCGGAGTACTTTTTGCACCACTTCCATATTACAACCAGCGGCTTCCTCACCGATCCCCCGCTCTTGCTCGCTTTGCAGGTCGTGGGGGCCGACCGCATCATCTTCTCGGTCGATTACCCTTTCAGTACGAATGAGCAGGGGCAAGCCTTTCCGGATCACGCCTCCATCAGCCCGGCGGAGAAAGAGAAGATCAGTCATCTGAACGCGGAGCGACTTCTGAGGCTTGAGAACGCCTAACTTTCGGGTAGAAAGCAAAGGAAACTGGTATGCCTGCATTGCAACCCGCCCACGCTCAATGCTCCTCATCGTTTCCCATTTACACTTGCCAAGCACATGTGCAGCAGGGGATAGGGTTTGCCGTTGCTGTCCAATTCAGAACGCCCAACGACCTCAAAGCCCATCCGCAAATAAAAGCCCAGTGCCTGATCGTTTTGTTCGTTCACATCAACTGTCGTGGCGCCGCGCTCATTAATCGCATAACTGAGCAGAGTTCGCCCAATGCCCTGCTCGCGATAATCGGGGTGAATGAACAGCATTTCAACTTTTCCCTCCGCGATGCCAATAAACCCAGCCACCATATCGTTTACATCGCGCACGCAAGCCAGATCGGTGTGGGGCAGCTCATCGAACACCAGAGGTCTGAACATCTCAATGTCTGATTCCGCGACAAAATGATGGGTTGCGCGTACTGATGCTTCCCACACCTCAACTACGCGCGGATAATCTTCGGGAGCAACAGGAGAAATATCGGCTAATAGAGACATACTTACCTTCCTTTATCTGATATACCATTCTATTATAGAATATCCGTGAATATTCTTCCATTGGGCCTGTCAGTAGTTTCCTAAGGTAGTATATCTTTTCGTCAAAAAACTACAGCAAGGCCCTAAGCGTTGTACATTTCGTCGGGGGGCCTAATAGGCCAGTATGATCTTCAATGCCGAAGTCAAGCACGCGCACGATATGGGGATGTTCCAAACGCGCAATTGTACGCGCCTCGTTGCGGAACTTCTCCACATCGCTACTGGTCAATTCGGTGTGCAGTAATTTGATTGCCGCCGGAGTTTTCAAGTGAACATGTATTCCAAGATAGACGTCAGAAAAAGCGCCACGTCCGAGATAGCGTACCAGTCGATAATTTCCAAATTGTTGTGCTATATGCTCGGTCATAATCGTGCTCCATCTAGAGGTAGACTTTAACCAAATTTTTCAGGCGATTGATAGTCATCAAGCAGCAAAAGCGAGCGTATCCACGAGGCGATCGAAAAGGGCTCGTGGAATTTGAACGGTGTCGCCTTCACTGGACGACACCGAAAAAAAGGTGGAGGGCCAGAGATGCTGACGAACGAACGCCAGCGTATCGGAAAAGGTCGGCAAGGCTTTGCTATACCAGGCCGCCTGACGAATGGGAAAGGGGTGTTCACCCAACACCTGCTGCGCAAAAATGGTCACGAGCGAAAAGAGTGCCAACAAGGCAGGAGTGGTGCGCAGAATCGCCACATCCGACCAGTGGCGTTGGGTCTCGACGCCCAGATGAGCACGCACTTCATGAAAGGTGACTTCCACTGTCCAGCGCAAGACAAACCACTCGACGATCTGGAGAGCCTCTGCATCTTGCTCGGTACACAGCAAGGCCATTGGCTCGTATCGGCCTTCTGGATCACGAATGAGCACCCAACGGATCGCACCAGGGGGAACGGGAGATTGATACCACAGAGCCGTGCCAGTGGCGATCTCCATCTCTCGCGTTGTTCCCCCATACCAGGACAGCGTCTGTTTTTGCCACTGCGTCGCAGGATCGTTGAGGCGCTGAGCAAGTTTCGGTTGCGCTTTGCACTTGAGGGCATGTCGACCTCGTTTTCCTGCTTCACGCACTGGGGCAGGATCGTACAAACACGCATCCAAGCGCAAGCGCGTAATGACGCTCACCAGAGGCAGGCGGCTCACTTTCAGCAAGAAATCCAGCACCGCGTACGTCCCATCAGCAACCACCACCAGCCGTCGACCAGGCAGCCAGCGCGAGACTTGCAGGAGCATCTGCCAGGCCCAATCCGTGCTCGTTTTATGTCGCATCTTGCGCTCTTCATGGTAGCGTTCCGAGGGAGCCAACACGCTCAAAAAGGGCAAGGCCCAGACACGGCAAGCCCACGGGATCGGAGTCAGCAGCATCAGCGCGCATCCAGCGCAACCCATGGGTTTTCACCAAAAACTCCTTGCTCGACCGAACCGGATCACGAGAGACGCCTCGGGCGGCAATCTGTCGGCCTCGTCGACGCTCAATCGTTTCATCAATGCCCATAATCACTGGCTCGTTTCCTGGAACAAACAGGCGCACCAGCAACCCCAGCACCAGGCGACTGAGCTCTCGACTCGACCACTTGGCACGATTGAGCACGCGATGATAGTTCTGAAACTGCTTGTCGTCCGAGCATCCCATCACTCGCAAGATGGCAGCAACGGTTCGCTCTCCAGGAGCCAGGATCGCTCCTATCAGCAGAACGTTGGCCCATTCCCACACTGGTTCGCTCAAGACCGCCTCAAACTGGCGCACCACTTGTATAATCCTTTTTGGCAGCGTCAGCATCTCTTCTTTTTCCTTCGTAAGAATTTTGAAAGAAGCTTACTCTGCCTTTCCATTTTTGTCTAGCGATTGGATAAAGTCTACTAGAGGAACTCCTGGTGAATCTTTCATTACGTTTACTTAGCGAAACAGAATTTTTAGCGGCAGTCTTTCTTTGCTCAATTATGCTTATGTAGCCCGCAAGACGAAGGACATATTAACCCAAGCGTCTTAATTGCTTGCCAGGGCTCGACCTGCTTGTTATACTCCTGATTAAATTCAGGAGTATAACAAACTTGAAATCATGAGGTAAACGAGGAGTATTTAATAATGAAGGTATTAGTAACGGGAGCTGCTGGTTTTTTGGGTGGCCACCTCGTCGATATGTTATTGGAACGAGGCGATGAAGTTCGGGCTATGGTGCGTCCTGCGGAGGATGCATCACGCCTGCGCAAGCTTGGCGTTGAAGTTGTACTGGGAGATTTGGTTGACCGCGAATCGCTTAAAAGAGCAGTACAGGATGTGAAGCGTGTGTACAATGTAGCGGCAAAGACGGGTCCGTGGGGATTGGAAAAAGATTATAACGCAATTAATGTATGGGGTATTGCAGATTTGATAACAGCATCTATGGATGCTGGAGTGCAGCGAATTGTGCACACAAGCTCGATTACAGTGTATGGGCATCATCTAAAAGATATTATTACCGAGGATCATCCTTTTCATGCAGAGGACAATCCCTATAGTCGTACCAAGATTGCTGGTGAGAAGTTGATTGCTGACTTTGTCAAAGAACGTGGAGCGCCCGTAGTAATTGTTCGACCTGCGTGGATTTATGG
>JBKPBA010000420.1:0-7514 GCA_046726675.1 Chloroflexota bacterium | reverse complement strand
GCCACGCTCGAGGTCCCAGATGTGGATAGCCCCGTCATCGCCGCAACTGGCGAGCCTCTTGCCATCGGGGCTGCTTCTCAGCGAGCGGATCGTCCCCGCATGCACTTCGCGCACCCAGACACACTCCCCGCTCTCGACCTGCCACCAGCGCAGCATCCCGTCACTACCTCCACTGACCAGCCGGGAGCCATCGGGACTCCAGGCCACGGCAGAGATGATCCCTGCCTGCTGCGCCAGGGCTCTTACACGGTGCCAGTTCTGGACATCCCACACCACCAGTTCCCCGCTGCCTCCCTGCCCCTGGCTGCGGCCCGCACTGACCAGCCGCGTCCCATCGGGGCTAAAGGCCACATTCGTGACGTCTCCTTGATGCCCCGCCAGCTGCTGGAGCAGTGCGCCCTCCCTGGCCTCCCACACGTACACCAGCCCATCATCCCCCCCGCCGACTAACCACGAGCCATCCGGGCTCCAGGCCAGGCGACGGACCCAGGTCGAAAGCTGCTGCCCGGCCCAACGGCGGCTGCCCGTCGTCATCTCCCACACGTTCACGCCATGCGGAGAGGTTCCGCTCGCCAGGAGCCGCCCATCCGGACTCCAGGCCACCCCGAAGAAGGGGGCGACGTGGTCAGGATCGCGCAGGGTCTGCCGATGCTCTCCCGTGCTCGTGTCCCACACGCGGACGACATAGTCCCAGCCGCTACTGGCCAGAAAGCTTCCATCGGGACTCCAGGCCACACCGTACACGTCCCTGCGATGTCCGTGTAACACGTCTGGCGGCCTCGAACGCTCCACCTCCCAGATGGCCACCACGCTATCGGAGCCAGCGCTGGCAATCCTGGTGCCGTCGGGACTCCAGGCCACGTCGAAGAGGGAGACGGCGTAGCCCTGCAGGACGCGCAGCGTCTCGCCACGCTGCACGTTCCACAGCCGCAGGGTGCCATCCTCACTGCCACTGAGCAGACTGCGGCTGTCCGGCGTGAAGGCCAGACCATGCACAATGGCAGTATGTCCAGGCAGCATCGTCCGAGGGCGGCTGCCCTCGACGTCCCAGAGCCAGATGGTGTGGTCACTACCAGCGCTAGCCAGCGTGCGTCCATCGGGACTCCACGCCACCACGAACACCAGTTCGCTATGCCCTGTGAGCGTCTGGCGCAGGCTCAGGCTGCCCTCCTGTCCCACGTCCCACGTCCCACAGCCTGACGGTCCGATCCCCACCCGCGCTGGCCAGAGTCCACCCATCGGGGGCAAAGGCCAGTCCCAGCACGTTGTTGGTATGCCCGGCGAGCGTCCACACACAGCCCGCCGGTCTGCTCTGCCCGATCTCCCACAGTCGAATCTGTCCATCCTCACTGCCACTGGCGAGCAGGCGCCCATCCGGGCTCCACGCCACCGAGAGGACCAGACTGTCATGGGGCAACGTTTGCACCTGGGTGCCCAGCTTGAGGTCCCAGAGCCGGACGGTGGCATCATTGCCCCCGGTGGCTAGCAGGCTGCCATCGGGAGCAAAGGCCAGGCTTTGGATGCCCTTGGGATGCCGGCTCGACCAGCGCAGCGCGGAACTGTCGAGGTCCCACAGCTTGAGCGTGTCGTCCCAGCTCCCGCTGGCGAGCAGGCGCCCATCCGGGCTGAAGGCGAGGGCATAGGTCGTGTCGGTATGCGCCTGCCACACCCGGTGCAAGCTCGGGCCGACCGCCTGCTCCCACTCCCAGACCCGTACTTCCCCATGCCTGCTCGCCGCCGCCCAGTACTGTCCGTCGGGGCTGATGGCCACCGCCGTGATGGCATCGAAGTTCTCGGTCCAGACGCACTCCCGCATGAGTGCTTCACAAAGCCGCGTATCCTGCATCTCGACGCCCTGCAGATAGGCTCCGCGAATGACCAGACGCGACAGCTCGAGACCGCGCAAGTGGGAGCGCTGTTCTCTCAGCAAGGCCAACCCATTGGCTGGTCCGTACCCCTGGGCATACTCGGCTCGTGCACGTAACTGGGAGAGCAGAGAGAGCAGGCGCTCTTCCACTTCACCTCGTCCACGGTAGAGGCTACGCAGGACTGCCAGCAGGGGAGTCACGATGAGTCGCTGCTGGGTCTGCCGCACATATTCCTTGCAGGTGGCCAGTTCGAGTCCATGCTCGATGAAGCGAGCCAGCCGACCCTGTTCGATCTCGCTGGCTACATCCGTGATGAGTTGCGTCGTCGCATATTCCAGGACCACTGATTGCAGCGTGAAGCTTGCCGACTGCTGTCCCCGCTCCACGAGGGAGCGCCGTCGCAGCGCCTCCAGCGCATCGAACACCTGCATGCGCGGCAGCGGGGTCCCCAGCACTGCCAGCAGGTGCTCCATCGTCACCGGCTCGCGCAGAATCGCCAGCCACAGCAGCACCGTCTGCTCGGCCGCTGACAGGCGCGCGAATTGTTCAGCCAGTAGCTCACGCACGCTGCCGAAGACTATCTCGTCCTGCTTCAGGAATGGAGCGATCTCTCCCCCAAAGAGTTCTACAATGGTCTCCGCCACAATTTTGAGCGCCAACGTGTTGCCTCCATACACCTCAATCAGTCTTTCCAGATCTGGAGGAGTACCAACCAACTCCCGCTGCTCTAAGAGCTGCTCGCCAGCGTCTCGCTCCAGCCCTTCCAGACGCAAGGCATGTACCAGCGAGCGACCGCTCTCAAACGGCACCAGCTCGCTCGGTTTCTCGCGACTGGTCAGCAGCACACAGCTCTGATGTTCGGTCTCGGCCACCCGGCGTAGCAGTCGGGCGTAGCCCTCATAGCCCTCGCGCATGCGACCAGTACCCACACCTTCCTCTAGCAGGGCCTCCAGGTTGTCCAGCACGAGGAGCGCGCGTTCTTCCCGCAAGTAGTTCAGCAGCAAGCTCAAATGTCCGTCGAGACCAGCCGGAATGTCCGCCAGCGGTTGGGGAGCGAGTACCTGCAAGCAGTCTTCCAGCAGCGCTTCACACTCGGGGGCATCGCGCAGCGAGCGCCAGAGCACCACTTCGAAGTGTGGTGCCACCTGGTGCATCACCCTCATCACCAGTGCTGACTTGCCGATGCCGCCCAGGCCCAGCACGCTGACCACCCGGCAGTGCTCCTGCAGCACCCACTGCGCCAGTGTTGTTGCCTCACTCTCTCTGTCATAGAAGGTCGGGACATCAAGTGCGTCTCCCCAATCCACACGTGATCTCATGACAGGTTGGGCTGTGGTCTGCATTTCAGGATGAGTTGTCCAGACCGGCTTTTGTGATGCGACCGTGGGCTGGGACTGTGTGCTCAAGAGCCACTGCACCCAGTCTTCATCCAGCAAGACCTTCAGATGCGCTGCCTTCCAGAGGGCGAGGATCTGCTCGGCTTCATGCCCCTCTGGAAAGGCCGAGGCTTGCACACACTGGACAAGGAATGCCTAATTCTGTCTGGGATAACGAAGTACAAACCACACTGGACCAGGCGAACAAACCACAAGCCAGACTCGTGTATGTGGGAAACCGCAATGTGGAAGTGTTGACGCCTTTTCCTTCACCCGCCGACTGGCGAGATATCTGGATCTACTTCATGATGGTGGATCGCTTCAATAATCCTGCTGCCCCACCCCGTCACCAGCCCTGGGATCAACCATGGGGCGATTACCAGGGTGGGACCTTCGCGGGAATAAAGCAGCAACTCGATTACTTGCAGGAACTGGGGGTGGGCGCACTCTGGCTTTCGCCGCTGCTGAAAAACTGCCAGTTCAGCCCAAGTTATCATGGCTACGGCTTTCAAAATTTTCTGGCGATCGAGCCGCGTTTTTCTTCCGATCCGGAGCGCGCACGCCACGACCCGCAATTTGTAGAGGACGAACTGCGCGAACTGGTGGATGAGGCGCACGCCCGCAACATCTACGTGATTTTCGATATCGTCCTGCACCACGTAGGTGATGTGTTCGCCTACCCCGGCTTTGGCTCTATCGCCCCCTGGAACACCCAGCCTTACCCGATTCTCTGGCGCGATGAGCAGGGAAATCCCAATGCCGAGTGGACAGAAGCTTCTTCCGTCCCCGACCTGGCTCTCGATGCTGCGGTGTGGCCACGCGAACTCCAGGAGAACCGCTTTTTCAAGCGTCAGGGCAATGCCTTCGTTGAATCTCAGATCATTCCTGCGGGCGACTTTGAATCGCTCAAAGCCCTGGTGACCGATTATCAGACCTCAGAGGGTCAGACCGTGTTTCAGACATTGGTGCGTGCTTTCAATTACCTGATTGCCAAATATGATATCGATGGCTTTCGTATCGATACCCTGATGTACCTCGACCCTGCTTTCGCACGCAACTTTGCCAACTCCATCCGCGAATTCGCCCAGAGCATCGGCAAGAAAAACTTCTTCACCTTCGGCGAGGTCTGGGGAAGCGAGGAACAGATCGCCCATTTCATCGGCCGCAACGCCATGAGTGAGGGTGAGCCGATCGGCGTGGATGCTGCCCTGGACTACCCTCTGTTCTACAAGCTACCCGCGGTGGTCAAGGGGCAACTTGCCCCCTCCGAAATTCTGAGCATGTATGAGTACCGCAGGCAGGTAGAGAGCGGCGTCCTCAGCACCCACGGCGATGCCAGCAACTTTTTTGTGACCTTCCTGGACAACCACGATCAGAGTTGGCGCTTCTTCTACCGAGACCCGCACCAGCCCGACGCGTACGACGACCAGGTCTCGCTCGGCGTGGGCTGCCTCTTCAGCCTGCCAGGTGTCCCTTGCCTGTATTACGGAACCGAGCAGGGCCTCTCGGGAGGCGGATCATCCTCGGAGTATGTGCGCGAAGCGCTGTGGGGCAAACCCGACGCCCTCTCGCAGAATAGCGTTTACTTTCAGGCAATCCAACGCCTCTCCCTGGTGCGTGATACCCAGCCGGCCCTGCGTTATGGCCGCTCCTACCCCCGACCAATCTCAGGAGACGGGGTGCATTTCGGCATTTCGGCCCTTGCCCCCGGCATCTTGAGCTTTTCGCGCATCCTCTCTGACCAGGAGGTGCTGATCGTGGCGAATACGAGCACGCAGAATAGTTGGGCCGGAGCGGTCCTCGTCGACGAGATGCTCAACCCGGTAGGGAAGCAGTTCCGGGTCCTCTTCAGCAACCAGGATCAGTTTGAGACGCCTGGACCGGTCGTCGAACGGCCGGCAGGCTCCGTCGAGGTCGCGGAGATCGACGGCGGGGTAAGTCATGGCCCGGTGCATATTATCTCTGTCAATTTGCGACCGATGGAGATTCAAATCCTGGGGAAGTAGGTGCTTCTTCCCTGCCGTTCAGGCGCAATCAATAACTTTTCTTACCTGGGTTTGCAAGAACAACCCCAACGTCTCGTTTGGCTGTCCGTTCCCTCAATGAGGGTTTCACGTGAAGAAAAAGTTTTATGTATCTTCCCATGCTTTTCTTCACGCTCTCTTAGTACGCTTGCTGTGGATAGGCGTAGTGACAAGCGCTGGTGCTGCTGTAAAGGCACGCGAATAAGGCCAATGCTCGCAGCAAAGTCTGTGAGCATTGGCTTCGAAAAGGAATTCACTTTATGACACAGATAGCAACTTCGAAAAATACGGCTGCAATGGCTCCTGCCAGACCTCGGCGGGCTCTGGGACTGTGGGCAGCCATGGCGCTGGTCATTGGTAATATGATCGGCTCGGGTATTTTTTGCTCCAGCATCACTCGCACCGTATGGTGGCATTTCTATCATCTGCTGGCTCTTTACTGAGGTGGGCGCGATGTTCCTGGATCTGCTGTTCGCCCGATTGGCATCCATGGTGCCAAAAGGCAGCACCCGATGCGATTGAGCAGTTCACCTTCCCGGCTGGCTCAATGGGGCCGAAAGTAGAGGCGGCCTGCGATTTCGTGCGCAAGACAAGAGGTATGGCTGCTATCGGTGTGCTGGAGGATGCAGCAGCGCTGTTGCGCGGGGAGGCTGGCACAATCATTACCATGGATGCCGCTGGGATCGAATGTACGTCTAGCAGCTAGCATGAGCGAGGCCAGGACTAAATCCTTCGAGCAGTTGCATACAATCATGTTTCTGGAACAGAACTAAAAAATAAAGTAAATGTTTGGAGCTTACTATGCGGGATCAACTCACTCAACAGGCGACACAGACTCCTTCTGGAGAAAAGACAACGGGAACGAAAGTGATCCCGCTGAAAACTCAGTTTGAGCAGCTACAAAGCAGCGAACAGGGCCTTACAGGTGAGGAAGCGCGCAAGCGGCTTGGCACATACGGCCCAAACGATACCATTGGCACGAAGCGAGAATCGGGTCTTGTGCAGTTTTTGCGCCTGTTCTTGAACCCACTAATCATCGTCCTGCTGCTTGCCAGCCTCATTTCGGCAATCCTGGGCGATCGGGTAGACGCGGGCATTATCTTTGTCATCGTGCTGCTCAGCAATATTCTCAACTTTGTGCAGACCTACCGCTCGCAAAAGGCTGTCGATAAATTGCGATCAAGTGTGGCACCTACGGCCACTGCTCTGCGTGACGGCAAGTGGATCGAAATACAAAGTCGCGACCTGGTGCCTGGCGACATGATCCGTCTCACAGCCGGTGACATGGTTCCAGCCGATGCGCGCCTGGTGCAGACTACGGATCTGCAAGTACAGCAGGCAGCACTGACCGGCGAATCGCAGCCAGTCGAGAAAACCGCAGATGATCTCGATGTCCCCACGGAGAATCTCGCCGAAACACATAATAAAGTGTTTCTTGGCACCTCGGTCGTGAGCGGCTCTGCTACCGCACTCGTCACAGCCACGGGTCGCAACACCTCCTTCGGAGATATTGCAGCAAGTCTGGCCAGTCGTCCGCCGCAGACCGAGTTCGAGCGCGGCATGGCCGGTTTTAGCCAGCTCATTGTGAAGACCGTTTTCTTCCTGGTGCTCTTCATTTTCCTGGTAGGCATCCTTGGACATCATCGACCGCTCGAAACGATCCTCTTCGCCATCTCGCTGGCCGTTGGCCTCACGCCGGAAGGCTTGCCCGCGATCACGACGATCACGCTGGCAAAGGGCGCGCAAAATATGGCAAAGCAGAAGGTCATCGTCAAATACCTGGAATCGATCGAGAACTTCGGCAGCATCGACACGTTCTGCAGCGATAAGACGGGAACCTTAACCAGTGGAGAAACACAACTAGAGGGGCATCTCGATCTCTCCAAACAGGCGTCCGACCGCGTCCTGCTCTTTGGCTACCTGAACAGTTCGAACGAGACCGGCATCAAAAGCCCATTGGATGAGGCCATCTTGCAATATAAGCGTGTGGATACCAGCGGGTATAGCAAGGTCGGTGAGATCCCGTTCGACTTTGAACGGCGCCGCCTCTCAGTGATCGTGCAACATCAGAACGAACGCTTGTTGATCACGAAGGGGGCGCCGGAGAGCCTGCTTCCTTGCTGTTCCACATACGAGATGAACAACGCGAGCAAGCCCCTGGATGACGCAGCACGAGCACAATTTGTCAAGATGTATCAGGATCTGAACACGCAGGGATACCGCGCCCTGGCCCTGGCCTATCGCCC
>JBKPBA010000419.1:0-4936 GCA_046726675.1 Chloroflexota bacterium | reverse complement strand
CGCTAATTAAGCACCTATCTGATAGAACAGGAAGCTACTGAATCGGATGAATTTTCCAAAAGTATACTCTTTTTTTATAGAAGTGGCACATCTTATAGTACCTTTAGTACATCAAGTCCATTTCCACAGCTTATAGTACATTAAGCCTATTTCATTGAACACTTTCTTTATGTTTGATATCCTTTCCCATAGATTTTGGTAAGTCTGGCTGAATGATTTCCTCGCAATCGATTTGTTTGATTGCATTTTGAAAATCGATGGAAAACTGTTTCATACAGTCTGATAAATGAGATGTTTCTCAGAGTGGAACCAACCTGGCATGCATGAGCTAAAGAACCATTTCCTATGAGAGGGTTTTAAGGGTGATGGATAGGGCAGATAATTTCTTCGCCCCGCAGAGTACAAGGGGATATCGGCTTACCATTTTTACACAACTGAAGCAAGCGATTGAGGTTATGCAGCAACCTGAAGAGTTGTTTCAATGGTTGGCTTCTGTAATCGTGCAACGGTTCGATGTATCAATTGTACAGTTGTGGTCATTCGAGAATCGTTTGCCAGGTCAACCTTCTACTCAGCTCCTGGCTATGGCTTCTCAAAATCCTGCTCAACCTCTTCATGTGATTAATGAGAAGGTGGCGATAACAGTCGAACATATATCGAGCGGTCAACACATCTCTTATACTCAACCGGTAGAGCAGGTGTTCTCTAGCTATGTAGCGACGCTCTTGAAACGTTATGGCTTGAGTTATTGTGCCTATTGCGTGATTAACAGGAATGCGCGCTCAATTCCAGTCGGGAATGCTCTTCCACAAGAAAGGGCATCGGCAGGGTTTATATGTATAGCGCTCCTCTTTCTAAGACGCAATGTAGATCAGGACCTTATCTCAACTATCAGTGTCATCCTGGAACAAGCTATAGTCCTTGCTGAAAACCGCCGCATCTTTTTACCAGTCGTAGCCAACTCTGATCTCTTATCACTACCTCAAGAGGCCATTTCGCAAGAAATACCACCTGCACTACCTGGCCTCGTCCCACGACGAAAACAGGATGAGGGCTTGATGCTATCGAGCAATCCATTTGCCAATCCTGTAGCCATTTCGGATAAGCAAGCTCTCCGACTCTATGAAGCTATAGATAGTCGTAAAACTGTAGCCGAACTTTGCTACAGCATTGGTATGAACCTGAAAGAAGCTCAGTCGTCCTTACAGAAGCTGTTGCACTTGCAGCAAATCGAGATTTACACCCTGGATGGATGGCCTGTTGATAGCACGCTTTTGTTCAATAATCGCTGACTGTTCCTTGTCAAGAGAAGTTAAAAGGAGAAACAGTTTTCATGAATACACTTCTTCCTCACCTGCTTGACGTATCGCTCTGTCTTGTTGCCCTTTTCATCGCGGTGCGCTCGTTCGATATTTATATTCACTTTCATCAATATCGTCTATTCATCCTTGGATTATCGATGGTGCTTGTTTCCATCTCTGCTGCTGCCGATTTCATCGCGAGCTACGTCACTGTTATTTCATTACAAACAGATTGGTTTTTGTACATCGGTCAGTCGGTAGGATTTTTGTTTATTTTGCTCAGCTTAGTGCGAAGTTCTGACTGGTACCTACGTGGTCTCATGCGTCTAGATATTGCGGCCTTTGCTCTCCTTTTAATCCTTCTAATCCTGTCACCTGTCCTGCCACCTATGGATATCACAACTCGAACGGTTTTAGGCTTCTCGCGCTTCACCATATGCCTGCTTATCTTAATTGCCTACTTCTCTACTTATATGAGCAAACCGTCTCGCTTTAGCCTCCTCATGAGTTTCTCATTTTTCTTTTTCACTGCTAACTATTTGATGTCTTTGCAACAATACTTTGTTCCTGTTCTCAATCAGTATATTTTTCGTGAACAGGGTGATATTAGTGGTGTGATTGGTCTCGTTATACTAGTTGCTGCGGTTTCAATAGAATAAAAAAAGCCTGCTGGTAAGCGCGGGTTCTTAGACCTATTACCTGACCGGTAGTCGTTCCATCATGGCTTTGAGCCACTGCGTGCGCATTTCGGAGCCAGCGAAGATCAAGGTAATGCAAACGCCGAGAAAAGTGCCTACTATCCAGAGAGCAAGAATAAGTGTAGTGCTATCAACGGTCGTCAGTGTGCGCAAAATGTTCAAAAATGCCAGGGAGAGTCCATCATGTCCATTTGCAAATGGCAACAGTGAACGAATGGATGGTTGCTGAAGAAAAGTGCCTATTGTTGCAATCGTGGCCAGGGTCGCAGCGATCAGTATTTCCAACAGCGAAGGATGCCAGAGCGAAAAACGAGATGGTGATGTATTACGCTGCGAACCTGCTATGGCCACTCTACGCATGATTTGCTCATTCAAGTCGTCTGGTTCGACAACAACTTTGAACGTTTGCAGATCATTCACTACTTTCTCTAAAATTGTTAGTTCTTCGAGACAAGCATTGCAGAAGTCGAGATGCGCTTCAAGCGCACGAACCTGTTTGATAGTTAAACAGTTATCAAGATAGAGTTGTAGTTGTTGAGTAGCCTCTTTACAGTGCATTACTGACCTCTTTACCCCATGTCTGATTCGCGATTAAGTGACTGTAAACGTTCTTTCAGTAAATTGCGTGCTCGAAACAAATGTGTTTTAATAGTGCCAATAGGCATGGTTAAGATCTCAGCCATTTCTTCATAAGTCATATCTTGTAAATGACGTAGAATCAACACTATGCGATATTTAGCCGGTAGATGTGCGAGATGTTCCTGAACCAATACCTGGCGGTCGCGTGCATCTAATTCTGCATTTTCATGCTGCTTATTATAGGCGTCTTCCAGGATTTTTTCTGCTTCCAATGCGACTTGTAACGCTCGATCTCGCTTACGCAGCTCAAGTTGCTTCAGTGAACAGTTATAGGCAATTCGATACAGCCAGGTAGGGAAGCGCGCATCTCCACGAAAAGCAGGTAGTCCCTGCCAGGCAGCCAAAAAGGTCTCCTGCGTAATCTCGGTCGCTTCCTCATACTGCTGAAGCATGCGATAAACGAGATTAAAAACGCGCCGTTGATAGCGGCGCACAAGCTGGGCAAAGGCTTCCTGGTCTCCGTTTTTGCTGGAAGCAACAAGCAATAGATCGTCCTGCTCAGTAGCGGAAGGAACCGCATTTGTCAGGGGTATTCCTATAGTCTGTGACGATTGCAATGAGTGCTCGCTCATATATTCCTTTAGAGGCTTTGTTTATAGAAAATGTTTCAGCGATATAGTTTGAAACATCTTGTTTGCTTGCTATATCTTACCATATATACGTACGGATATAATGGGATGTTAGAATGTCTACAGTGGTATGGATAGCTTTGATTGGCTGGCTGATCGTATTAGCCATTTTCTGCGGCTTTATTGTGCTTTTGCGCTACATCGAACACCGGGAACGCATGGCATTGATTGAGCGTGGCATCGACCCCAACATATTGCGCCGTCAGCGACGCGGAGTAGGGGTATTACGTGCTGGACTGATTATCACTATGGTAGGGTTGGCCCTTACTATTGGCCTCTATCCACTGGGATTTATGTTACCTTCCTCTATTACTGAGACCCCATTGCATTTTGGCCCCTGGCTTTTGCCCGGCTTAATTCCTTTAGGTGTGGGCGGTGCTTTAGTGATCGGCTATTATCTGGGCCAGGATAATCAGCCCCCTCACATTGATCCACTGGATGATGAACCACAGGTTAATGAGTAGAAATTTGAAATTTCCTCATTTCTTAAAAAACTACTTGACATGACGCAAATGCGGTGGTATTATCTCACTTGCGCTCATCCAGGAACTGGTGAAGCGCACTAGATGCAGAAGCACACATGTACCTGAACAACTGAAGAGTGGTAAGGAACAATTACAAGATAACACAATTTTTAACCTGTCAATTGGTGACAACTCGCTTACATTGCATTTGAATCTCCGTTGAGAGATTCGGATATAGAATTATGGATGGCGAGTTTGATCCTGGCTCAGGATAAACGCTGGCGGCGTGCCTAACACATGCAAGTCGAACGTCCTTTCCTGCGCAAGCAGGAGAGGGAGTGGCGGACGGGTGAGTAACACATGGGTGACCTACCCCCCAGTGAGGGATACCGGCGAGAAATCGCCGACAAGCCCGCATAGGCTCGTTCTGGTAGAGCGGAGCGAGCAAAGCCTGCGGCGTGCGAGCGCAGCAGGCGCTGAGGGATGGGCCTGTGGCCGATTAGCTGGTTGGTGGGGTAAGAGCCTACCAAGGCGACGATCGGTAGCTGGTCTGAGAGGATGGACAGCCACACTGGGATTGAGAACGGCCCAGACTCCTACGGGGGGCAGCAGTGAGGAATTTTCCGCAATGGACGCAAGTCTGACGGAGCAACGCCGCGTGCAGGAAGACGCTCTTCGGAGTGTAAACTGCTTTTCTGTGGGACGAGGAAGGACGGTACCACAGGAAGAAGCCCCGGCTCACTACGTGCCAGCAGCCGCGGTAATACGTAGGGGGCGAGCGTTGTCCGGAGTTACTGGGCGTAAAGGGCATGCAGGCGGTGGCACGCGTGTGCGGTGACAGTGGGTGGCTTAACTACCCGAGCATGGCACAGACGGTGCGACTTGAGGGCGCGAGAGGGACACGGAATTCCGGGTGGAGTGGTGAAATGCGTAGAGATCCGGAGGAACACCGCAGGCGAAGGCAGTGTCCTGGCGCGTACCTGACGCTGAGGTGCGAAAGCTAGGGGAGCGAACGGGATTAGATACCCCGGTAGTCCTAGCCGTAAACGATGACCACCAGGTGTGGGAGGTATCGACCCCTTCCGTGCCGAAGGCAACCCATTAAGTGGTCCGCCTGGGGAGTACGGTCGCAAGATTAAAACTCAAAGGAATTGACGGGGACCCGCACAAGCAGCGGAGCGTGTGGTTTAATTCGATGCGACGCG
>JBKPBA010000418.1:0-3863 GCA_046726675.1 Chloroflexota bacterium | reverse complement strand
GGATTATCAAGTACTTCAAGCAATGCGGGCACCAACACCTGTCCATTCATCTCTCCCAGAATGTACCGAACAAAGTTCTGGACACGACTGTTTGGATGAAATAGATTTCTGACCAGTACCTGCGCCCCCTCAATACCTTTTGCCAGAAAGATGTTAATTGTATGCTGCGCTTGTGTATCGCTGCCATATCCCAATACTTCCAGCAACCACTCACCAGGAAAATGCGCCATGCCAAGAATTGCACGCTCTATACGAGAGGTGAGCACCATGCTCTGTGCATCTTCGGAACTTCCCCCCTCCTTTGGATATTGCTTCAGATCTTTTACTGCACTCTGGCCATTCAACGCTGCTATCAGACCGTCCAGAGCAATATCTTCGAGACAACTTAGAGCGTTAATTGCACCTTCATAGATCAGCGGATTTGGGCTTGCAAGCATCTCGAGCAACGGCGCCACTACACGTTCATCAGGGAACTGTCCAAGCGCGTGTACAACAGCTACCTGGAGCGACTGGTCAACCTGCGATGATTGTTGGGGATTTTCCAAAAAGGCAATCAATGCAGGAATCGCTTGAGAATTGCGTATGCGTTCAAGCACCTGTACTAACAAATGAGTACGTCCTGGTACTACTGGAGTGAACGACTGAATAAGAGGAGTGGTTGCCTCGTCTCCAATATCACCCAAAATTTGCTCTGCTCGGGTAGCCACAAGATCACTATCGCTATGTAGCACACAATCTATCAATCCGGGTATACTTTCGGGCGCGAATGTACGTAGAGCCAAAGCGACTTGCTGCTGAACCACCAAGGCCGGATCATCCAGGCAACGCAGTAAATAAGGCAAAGCACGAGGATCACGCATATCGGCAAGTACCTCGACGATACGCATTCGTGTCATCTCTGGCGCCTGGGGCTTCAATTGTTCCAGCAGATAAGGTGTTGCGGGAGTGCCAACCTCCTTCAACGTCTTGAGAGTAACACGAGCCAGAGGATCTTTGTCAGAAGAGAGGTTTTGTACTAGAAACTCTACAGCTCGCTCCCCTGCCGGACTTATACCGGCATCGCGTGCCTGTTTAACCAGCATCTCTCGTGCTTTCTGTTGATCTTCGGGCGCATAGTTGGAGGTGAGTACGTGCAAAAGTACACTAACCAGGCGTAAATGCTGCGAAGGAGTCAATTGGCGAGCAGCAACTGGTTCATTTTGAAAACGCTCCAGTATATGCAAAACAGTCCAATGAACCTGTTCCCTGGCAGAGGTAGGTGTGCGATCTTCTAACTCTTGTACGAGGCGTGTAAAGCTAAGTTCAGGACCAAGGCGGATCAATGCATTGGCTGCACGTCCTACAATGGATTGGTTCGAGTCGCGTAAGCAGAAAATTAATGGTTCTACAGCATCCCCCTCATTCGTCCCACCCAGAATATTGATGGCTGCAGAGCGTAATCGATCACTTCTTCCAGGCAAAGGTTGGCTCAACTCTATGGCGCGAGGAATCCCGGCTGCCCCAAAGTGCCCTAATATACGCACTAAACGCTTGACCATTGCCTCAAATTCAGCATTATCAACGACAACGCAAAGTTGATTGAAGAGTAATTCGAGTACAACATCGGTATTTAGACGGGTTATCATTTCATCAATGCCATCAACCATCAGTAAAGGGAAAAGAGATTGGTAGATATCTTGGGCGCCCTCTAAAGCAAAACGAATAAAAAGGCGAGCTAGCAGATCACAGGATTGTTTATCTTGTACGGCTACAGCCATAGCTTCCGCGAAATTAGAAGGCAATCCAAGCTGATGCGCTTCGTCTGCCTGTGATGGGAAATACGCCACGCCAATACAAACAAGACCTAACGTCAAAGCTTCTAGATTGAAAGCTGGGTTCTGTTGTCCAAGCGACACAAATCTTAGTGCATACTCTTCCGGATCATCCAAAAGTCCAGCCCAAAGGGCGATGGGAGTAATAAACTGTTCAGCAACTTCCCACTGATCTGTATGGGAGTAAATCAATGCACCGCTTTTACCTGGCATCCCATTAGCTTCGCCTGAAGCTACAAAATACTCTGCAACAAAGTATGCAGCGATCAATTCATGACGGAAGCTGACTATGCCACCTGGACTGATCTCAATTAAAGATGCGCTTTGCGCAAATTGCAACAGCTTGATTAATTCCTCATGGCTATATGGTTCATGTAATGTACCTGTATAGGACTGACTAATCTCATCGTATGCATAGGAGTGTGATTTAGAATGGTTCACTACAGACTCAATCGCAATAGGACTTCGTGCAAGATGTTCACTCAGCCAGGTTTGCAATCCACCTGCAAGGTCTTCAAGTCGTAATCCCTTCTTCTTTCCAACAGTCGGTATTTGAATAGCATTACTACTATTCGTCCACCTGGCCGCACAGGCGAGTTCGCTCAGAAAGATCACTATATCATGCTCAGTCAGAGTTGCATTGCTCCATCGTGGTTGAGATATCTCATGTTGTATAAGATGTCTGACGAATGCGCGTAGGAGTTGGCCGCGTGTGTCGAGTTTCTTGCCACGATTGACTCCTATACTATCGATAACCTCCATCAAGCTAAAGAACATGAGTGGATTGGTGCAGTGGTCACGGAGACGACTACGATTGATCACTTCCATGACCTGGCCAGCAGTATGTTGCCACTTCTTACCTGCGTCCTGTTCTTTAATATATCGCTCGACGAAGCTGCGTTCATGTTTCTCATCAAGAGGGTTGATATATACACGGACTACCAGATTTTCTATCACTGCTTGTGCGAGTTGTGACTGCTGCAGGAAATCAACTTCCCGACAAGTCAAAACTAACTGGTTCTGATTTTGACCCATCATCTCAGCCAATTCCACAGTCACGGCCGATCGATACTTCTCATCAATCTCATTTAAACCATCACAAAGAAATAAGATGTTTCCCTGAGCTACCAACCTATGCAGAAAAGGCCGCAACTGGTTCATTCCTACAAGATCACTTGTATAAAGAAAATCTAACAGAGATTGTGTTCCTACGACAATCTTTTCGCCTGATGCCCCATTAATATGAGTATCCAGATAGAGGTTGTAGCTATACATTGGGATATAAATCGGGATTTTATTACTGCCAAAAATAAGGGATCGGGACTGCCGTAATACTGTGAACCAGTAGAAGTAGAGCATGACAGACTTGCCCGCACCAGGTGCGCCAAGTATAAGCTGATGGGATTGGCCAGCCCCGGAGGAGTCCCCCAGGTCTTGGGCCAGTTCGAGCATAGAGACATGCTGCACCTTGCCTGGAGTCGAAAGGTCGGGCGTATCCTGATAGCAGGTGAGAGATGTTTCATAAATGGCAGACCAGGATGTGAGAGGCGTGTACAATGCACGATATCGCTCCTGAGCTTTTCGCACCTCCCTGATATACCTTCGAAGAGCAAGTGGCTTATCCGTGAAGTGCATCAGTGCGCAAACAGCAATCACCTGCAAGAGCAGTATGAGCCATAGAAGCGGAGTATGAGCAAGATTGGACAACAAGGTAGGTAGGTTACGAGAAGTGCTGCTCCCGAATAGATGTAATGGGTTGAATATCCAGAGCACACCCTCAATACAGGTGAGTAGAATGGCAATTCCAACACCAATCAGTATATTACGGAGTAGACGAGTCAAGGTGATACGGCGATGCGAACGATGATCATTGATATTGCTACCCCTGTCTGTGGGAGTTACAAGGCGCTGTTCTTCCATCATTTCCCACACTCTTTCATAGTTGCTTTCAGACCGCTAACCCACCAGGTAGCCGCATAGCAGCATTGTAGTCTGGTTATAGCGTTCGACGAATTGAAGTTCTATGGTAGAAACAGTATATCGTACTCCAGC
>JBKPBA010000417.1:0-6567 GCA_046726675.1 Chloroflexota bacterium | reverse complement strand
GAATGATCCCTGTTTCAGCCATCTCCGGTTGAGATTGTTCATCCTCAACTCCGCTCTGCTCTGCGGTTTCGGATTGTTCTTGCTGCGGAGTAGTCTGAGAAATAACCGTTTGCAAATCTTGTGGGACTGAATCAAGTGTTGTTCCAGCTAGCATTTCCAGCGTGCTCTGCTGATTTGCTTCGAGAGGAATAGTTGTCCTGGTCTGGGAGGGCTGACGGGGCTGAGTACCATGAATGGGTTGAGGTGTCAGATCGACAGCCTGCTCCGAAACCGGCTCTTCAGGCCAGGAAACTTCTTCTCCTGTGGCAGTAGCTGGTGTACTGAATGATGCTACCATCTCATCGAGAGAGGCTATTGATGTCTCCGCAGAAGGCTGTATAGAAGCAATTACTTGAGCCTCGCTCTCCTCGTGTGAGGATAAATTGTCTCCGTTACGCGCGGATGTTTCGATCATCATACGGTATTGAGAATAGTCTTCATCATCTTCTGCTATGACTGCATACTCGTCAATACCTTTATGAATGCCATCGAGAAGTCTATGCATACGACCAAGAGAGCGATTTAAAAGCCCAATCGTAGGTTGGTCTAGAGTAGCAAGATCATCTAATACGTCACCCAGGATATCTTCCATACTATGGGCGACGTGTGCAAGACCTGGAAAATCCATCATAGAAGCAGAGCCGCCAATGGTATGTACGCGACGATACGTCTCCTCAAGCGCTTCTGTGTCATGAGGAGAGTGCGCTAAACGTCCGAGATTTGCCTCGATTTCCGGCAAATAACTATTCACTTCTTCGATAAATGAATCGAGGACTGATAGTTTATCAAATGTATTTGACATGCTTGGCGCACCCACTCATTCTAGTTCCACGATCTAAGAAGCAATGCTCCACCTAGTGGAACTCCGTTTGCTATTGCCTCGAGTTTCCATTGTTCGGGAAAGGCATCTGATCTTGTCCAAATGAAGGTTGACTCTGCTGAGGGTTTCTCCATCGCTGGTTTGCCGGCACTGCTTGCCCTGGTTGTGATCCGAAGTTTTGCTGTCCCATCCCAGGTACCTGATTCGAACCAGGGAATACTGATTGATTCGGATTCCCAAATGCAGATTCTGACATCAGATTATACTGCTGTCCTTCAAAACCTTGTTGTTCGAATCCTGTCATATCTCCATAACCAGGTTGAATGCCAAACTGCTGCCCCTCAAATACTTGCTGGTTACCATACTGTTGACCCTTAAAGTTCATCTGGCTTCCAAAGTGCTGCCCCTCAAATGCCTGCTGGTTACCATACTGTTGACCATCATTGAATTGCTGCCCACCATACCCGGATGTTCCAGTAAAGCCTTGCGGGGATCCAAAGTCTTGCTGGTTATTGAACGCGAACTGATAAGCTCCAGAATTTCCTGATCCCTGTGGTTGAGGGAGTGATAGAAAATCACTTGAAAACCCCTGATTCCATTCATTCTGCATCCCCATCCCCATATCTTGCTGGTAATACTGATTAGCATCCCCACCAGGTAATGCTGGAACACCTACCATGCTTGGGAAGACATCCACCATTTCATTGGCATGATCAGGCAATCGAAATGTTGAGACCGAAGCTCGCAGTTGATCAACAAGTTCAGCGAGGTAGCTTACACTCATCGCTGCTTCTTGTGTCCCTGCATTCGTCTGACCTGTAATCTCAGAGATCTGGCCCATTGCAACAGCTACATTTTCTGAAACTTGGGCTTGCTCATTCGCAGCATGTGCGATTGTCTCAATCATTTGCGCTTGCCGTTCCACAGCAGTATAGATCGAGTTGAGGGCGCGTCCGGCATCGTCAGCAAGTTGCGACCCTTTGACAACTTCCTGCGTGCTATCTTCCATTGCAACCACTGCCTCATAAGTATCACCTTGAATGCTCTTGACCAGAGTTGCAATACGTTTTGTTGATTCGGTCGAACGCTCTGCAAGTAGACGAATCTCATCGGCAACCACTGCAAACCCACGTCCATGCTCCCCTGCCATTGCAGACTGAATTGCCGCGTTTAGCGCTAGCAGGTTAGTTTGATCTGCAATATCTTCAATAATACGAACAATTTCGCCAATCTCATTGGAGCGCTCTCCAAGACGCTTGATCTTCTTCGAAGTTTCCTGCACATTTTCACGAATAACCATCATTCCGTCAATAGACTGGCGCACAGCCTGTTGACCAGCATCCGCATTATGTAGTGCATCCTGCGCTGCCTCAGTGCTCAGTTGAGCATTGCGAGCTACATTTTGAATGAAGATAGCCAGCGCTTCTACAGCTTCCGTTGTTTGTGAAATCTGTTCCACTTGAGTTGAAGAGGCTTGAGCAAGCTCATCAGAGCGATCAAGAATGCGACGCGTCGCATTTGTTACTTGCATTGCAGTAGCTTGCACCCTACCAACAACTTTGGCAAGCTCTTCAATCATATAGTTGAAGGAATCTGCCAAAACCCCGAGGGTATCTGGGGTTACTTCCGCCTGCACACGAAGATCACCATCACCAACAGCGCTTACTTCCTGCAAGAGCTTTTCGATTTGCGCTTGTAGAGCCGCTGCATCGCTTGAGCTACCGATAGGCGCTGCTGTTCCACCCGAGGTGATTCCCTGGTTATCAAATAGTGTGTTCAGAGACATAGCAAGCATAGCGAATTCATCATCGCCGATGACCACAGCTCGAACAGAGTGGTCTCCTACTGCATATTTTCGACATACATCTACAAGTCCCTGAACCCGATCCAGGATTCTGCGACGCACAAAATAATTAACAAACAGTACTCCCAGTAACACGATCAGAGCGAATATCCCCACCATGTACACAACGACTGTTTGATCAACAACTTCCCTTACTAAAATACCAAGCACAATAATAGCGATAACAGGAATGACAACTGAAGCAGTCAGTCCCATTACCAACAATGAACTTACTGTCATTCCGCCTCTATCGGTGTCATTCATCCTCCAGGCCTCCTCTCGTTTGAAGCAGCATTTTGCAATATCACCAGGATACTCCTAAGATCTCTAAGAATAGTGTTGCATCTTGTCAGAGAATAGCAGGCGAGCTGCATCCAACAAGACAATATATCGGTTTCCAACAAGCGCACTTCCAGAAGCATAGGAAGCCAACCATTGTGGAATACTGGCTTGACGTACATTTCCATTTATTGCGGATGGGGGAATAGGTATCATTTCGCTTACACTGTCCACGACTAGGCAGATCACCATTTCATTGCTTTTCACTGATAATAGCCGGGTACGTGGATTAAAAGGCAAACGTTCCATACCAAGAAATGCGCGCAGATCAACTACTGAGGCAATAGAACCCCGTAAATTGATCACTCCACTGATCCATGACGCAACGTTAGGAACTGGAGTCACGCCCGCGAGGCGTTCTACACCATCGATATGCTCGGCTTTGAGAGCAAGCTCACATTCAAGTAGTGAGAAGACCAGGTATTGCTGACCAACAACAACTGATTCTGCCTGTACGTTTGGAAGTTCTCCTGGGGAGATAACATTCCCCGGCAAACTACGCATATTGCTTTGCGGATTACTTCCCAGAGGTCTGACAGTGGCGATGTCTCTTTGACGCTGTAGCCCTTCTACCATAGACTGCGAGAGTCGCCCTGTATCGCGCTGCGCCATTTAAAAGCTCCCAAATCTATAACAGTTGCCGAACATTGTTTACCAGTTCATCCTCACTAAAAGGCTTCGTCATATACATTTCGGCGCCTTGCCGAAGTCCCCAGGATTTATCAAGTGGCGTATTCTTGCTTGTCAACAAAATTATTGGTATATGCTTACTTGCATCCAAGCTTTTTAGCCTTCGGCAGAGTTGAAACCCATTCTGTTTAGGTAAGACTACATCGAGCACAATACATTGTGGTCGTTCCTTGAAAACTTTCTCAAGAGCCTCATCGCCATCCACAGCAGTTACAACATCAAAGCCCTGCTTCCGTAATGGAGTGGCGATCATTGCCAACTCTGTCCAACTATCATCAACTACAAGTATCTTTTGCCCTGGCATAACAGTATACCTTTCCTTTGTAGGGGCGCAACACACATCGCCCAGTCAATGGGAAAGAATGGCTATAACAACGTGTCATTATGTTCTTCGGGAGATCTATTTGGGGGACATTAACCATTCCTGAATTTCGCATTTTTTCAATCAGTGGTTGAGACGAGGACTATCCGCGACGTCTCAGACGCGAACGCATACCCTCATACTGCGGCGGCATACGCTGCTGCCAACCCACAAGATGCTTTTTTACTGTCTGAACCAACTCTACTGAGTCGAACGGTTTCGTCAAATATTCTGTTGATCCAGCAAGCCTTCCCCGCATCTTGTCAAACAAACCATCCTTCCCACTGAGCATAATAATAGGTATTGATCGAAACTGCAAGTTTTTCCGTATTATCTGGCATATATGGTACCCGTCCATGCGAGGCAACTGTATATCCAGTAGAACAAGAGCAGGCATTTCATCCGCCACCGAGGTGAGAGCACTTAAACCATCCCCAGCAGTAATGACTCTAATACGCTCGCGTTGCAGAGTCATTTCAACAATTTTCCGCACCGTGGGACTATCGTCCACTACTAGAACCGTTGGTACTGGTTCTATCATCTACATTGACCTCCTTTGTGTCTTTGGCGACCAGTAAAGATTGCCATCACTTTGAGGGACACTACTTCTACCTGGCCCACTTTGGAATCTAGTTTCACTATACCGGTCACGCATCTGTTGTGTGTTCTGATGCGCCCGATAGAGTTGATACTGTTGAATCTCTTGATCAATTTCTGTAAGAAAGGCTTTCCAAACGTCGTTGAGTTGACGGCCAGTATGCGAATCACCCACCTCATCATTCAACAGCGTTGAGAAAACAGTTCGTAAGAATGTAGCAAGTCCCAGTACGGCCTCCCAATAAAACTCCTCTAGCTTCTCTCCTTTCACCAACTTATCCAGGTAAATGATTTCAGTGCAGTCAAGCTGCCCATTTGTAAATGTCACCGTTTCCAGAATTGGATACTGCTGTTTTGCTATTATTTGCAGGGGCTGAGCAAAACGCCGTTCTAAATAACGTACAATCTCCGTGAATGGAAGTTGTCCTCGTCCACGCAGGCTTTTCGCATAGATGCCGTGATGAATGAGCAACCCATTAATACCTTGAGATAATGTCTCGATCAGTCCGAGTAGATGTTGTTCTGGTGCAAGATTTTGTCGCCTCTGAGCTAATTTATGTTGACACATGATGATGATGTTTGAGAGATCTTGCTGTAATTCTGCCTCTAATGCCGTATCAACTACTTCTACCAGATGCAATCCCAGCAGATGATTCATGATACGAGCAACACGAGCTTCAGGGATCATCAGAACCATAGCCATCGCTTGAAGTGGTACTTCTCCATTTGCTAGACAAAGCACTTCGATATGTTCCTGGCTCAAACCCAGGCTACGCACATCATTACTTACTTCTGGTAGCCAACGAGCAACTGTCATACGAGTAAGTGAAGTCTCCCCCATTTCCTCCCATTCGTCAGCCTGGCGTAATGCCTCAAGAAGCACACTGTCAATATCTAACGGCTGCATTCGGCTTTCCATAGTAACCAATCGCCTATGGAATGAGAAACGTCCATCTACCCAACGGAAGGCATGACTAATTGATTGTGTGACAGCAAATTCAAGACGGCGCTGCATTTCTTCGGCACTCATCCAGTTGCGTTCAACCAGTATTGCTAACGCTACTTGGAGATTACCCTGCGAAGCCTCACGCACAGCTTGGGCGCGAGGTGGATCGAGTTTATTCTTCAGGCAGAGCATGCTCAGTAAATCTGATTTGATGTAACTCTCTTCATGCAAAGCCATGAGTTGGCCTTTACGCAGGCTAATGGAAAGAGTTTCTGGTCCCGAGTGTACAAACAATGTACCGGTTTTCCCACTCAGCGCGAGCATTTTTAGGATGGATTGAAGACCTAGTGTTTGTAGATCTCCATCCATAATACGGTCTTGTGACTCCATTGTTCCTCTTTTTCCTTTACCTTGCGCAAACAGCTTCCCTTTCTCCTAAGGAAGTCTGTAATCGCATTTCACCCCCACACAATAATGAACCCTGGACATTCCCATTCTGGCAGTGTACTGCAAAACAAGTTAGACAAGCATAAAAAACATCAAAAAGTCATTAAAATTGTATTAAAGTTTCTCTTATCTCGAAAATTAGCTTGGTTACGGTTCGAGTGACGGTGTTGTGCCAATGGCTGATTGTGTTTCATCTACATTCCCTACTATCACCTGTGGACGAAAAACATAACCAACTCCAGGTTCGGTCAGTATATACTTTGGCTGTGAAGGCTCCCTCTCGATTTTCAGACGGAGTTGTCGTACATAGACCCGCAAGTAATCAGTCTCCTCACCATACTCAGGTCCCCAGACTGCCTGTAGCAATGCACGATGCGTCATTACCTTACCAGCGTGCAACATTAATTGGTGTAACAATTCAAATTCTGTCGGAGTCAGCTTGATTTCTTGAGCACCTGTGCGCACTAGTCGTCGTAAAATATCTA
>JBKPBA010000416.1:0-6167 GCA_046726675.1 Chloroflexota bacterium | reverse complement strand
AATTAGTACAATGTTTCTAAATTGCACGTGTGAAAAGTATACCATACTCATCCAGATTATACAACGTATAAAGTGAACATGGTAAAATTCACAGTTCCTGAAAAAATCTCTACAATCTATTGCAACCTGCTTACTTGTCTGGTATGCTGTATACTGTAGAGTATAGCAGTGAAATTGTCACTATAGGTAAGGATGAGCCGTGTTAAGTGTATATTTGTAGTCAACAAGAATGACAACGCATTTTTGAGATGTACTTGTAATATCAAGACCAACATTTACGGAGCTATAGAAGATGATCCTACAGTCAAACACCAGGCGCGCTCGTGGTCTTGCAGCAATGAGCCCTGAACGTCGACGGGAGATTGCCAGTATGGGCGGACGTACCTCACAAGCCCGTGGAACTGCTCATCAGTGGACAGCAGAGGAAGCTTCCGCCGCAGGCAAGAAAGGAAGCGCTCGCTACGCACTCAAAAAAGCGGATGCGAGTAGATCCGCTTAGTGATCTATACCCTCAATAGTAGCTGCTGCGACGGTATCTCCTCGTGCTGCAGCCCAGCGCAGAACTTCTCCTGCAAGGTAGAGTGAACCGGCTGCGCAGATCAGGTCGTCGCTTTTGGCTATGTCAAGGGCAAGGTTCATAGCAGCACGACTATCCTGCGTTGTATAAATCTCAACATTTGGTGCATGTTGGGCAAAAGCTTCCTGCATATTTTCTATTGTCGCAGCACGAGGACTCACCATCCGTGTCAATATTACTACATCGACGTACTTTAATGCTTTTGCTATTCCAACCAGATCCTTGTCACGCGCAAGGCTCAGCACAACAATCAGTCGATGTAGTGCAAATGAGTCGTGCAAGGCTTGCAACAGTTTTTCCATAGAATCAGCATTATGTGCGCCGTCAACGACGACTGTAGGATTGCGCTCTACAACCTCGATACGCGCAGGCCAGTATACATTGCACAAACCATCGCGTAACGCCCGTTCATCCCAGAAAATGCCCTTTTTGCTTAGTACATCTAAAGTAGCCAGAGCAAGTGTGGCGTTTTCGAGTTGATGCTGACCCGCCAGAGGTATTTCCAACTGAGTATACGTGTGTTCGGGTGCCCAGACCGTAAAACGCTGGTGTTCCTCAGTACGTCCTTCCAACTGGTAGCGGTAACTGATCGCAGGTAGGCGCCCTTCTTCAACCTCAAACTGCGCGGGATCAGCCTCGGAGGAGCCAATACGTATCATATGAGCATGTTGTCTTTGACACACAGATTCTATTGCACGTAGTGCTTCAAGAGGCCGTGCTGAGGTGACTACTACACCATTCGGCTTGATGATACCTGCCTTTTCGGTAGCAATTTCGGTCAACGTTTCACCCAAAATCTGCGTGTGATCGTAACTGATCGAGGCAATCACTGAGACCAGAGGATGCGTGACATTAGTGGCATCCAGGCGACCACCCAGTCCAACTTCTATTACTGCATGTTGCACATGCTGGCGATGAAAGTAATACAAGGCGAGAGCCGTGGCTACTTCATAGGTTATGAATGGGCCAAACTCTCGACTCTGTTGTATCTCTTCCGCAGTTGCACGCACTACCGGTACCAATTCTGCAACTTCGTCTTCACTAATGAGGCGTCCATTGACACGTATGCGCTCACGAAACGTATGCAGATCAGGTTGTGTATAGAGGCCAGTACGCACACGAGCTTCACGTAAGACTCGTTCAATATAGACCGCAGTTGATCCTTTCCCTTTCGTACCCGCAATCAAGGTTTTGGTGTAACTGAGCTGAGGATTACCGAGCGCTTCTAGTAGTCGCGATTCGCGAGGTAAATTCTCTTCAGGGTTGCGGGTATATGGCCCCCCGCGCTCAAAATTGCTAAGGCTGTAGAGATAGGCTAAAGCTTCTTGATAATTCACTAAATTTCAGACCTTTTGGATAAAACATATTCAGATGATTCGCTTGCTTCGCAAGAAGGATGGTTCCATCATATCACAATGAAAAGTGCGTTCTTCAATGCCATTATTTCACTGGCTTTTATTGACAGAAATCTTCTCTTGACGCAAAATGAATATATCTCAATCTAAGGAAAATGAAAACGATGAGTGAGACAACTGAGTTAAAAGCACGACGCAGCAGGACACTCCCTGCTCGTAATTGTCATGAATGCAGCGAAGAAGCTCTTGGAAGATGTCCTGATTGCCATAAAGGTTTATGTATGGATCATTTTCCCAGGATGCTTCATTCTCCTTGTGCTCAAAAGTATATGAAACAGGCGCAAACACACGTCTGCTATGTTTGTGGTACCCAGGTCTATCCTGACCAGTGGTCCTTATCGCGAACATCTCATTGCATCGATAATTACAGTTGCAACGGATGCGGTCGCTATATTTGTGACGAACAACATACCAAAGTCAAAAACGAACAAGTCTTAGTTATACGTGAAGGATATTGCGGCCATCGTTATCAAGTTGCCTCCCGCTACTGCGAACTGTGCGCTCCCCTATGCCGTGTTGGGGGCATTAAAGGTCTGGCACGCCTGATTGTGCTTGCTGGGACAGTAGCTGCAGGTATTTTTTTCTATTTACACCCTTAATACTACCAATCAGGAGGAATAGGCAGAAACATAACTTGTATCTGCTTCGAAATAGCATGTCATTAACGCCAACCATACAATCCACGCTACAACGTTACCAAACTGAAATACTTGCATCGCTCCAAAACACTATTAAGCGAGCAAATGCCAGTTCGGCACTTCATGAGATGAGCAATCTTGCACCTTTCTATGGGCAAATGCAGTACCATCTTGGTTGGGTAGATACCAATTTATCACCCGTTTCTAGCAACCCCTGCAAACTGTTACGCCCGACATTACTTCTACTGGCATATGAAGTCACAGGTGAACAAAACCATGATACCGAAACAGCGCAGCCTGATTCAAGTCATTTAAGCCGTGCGCTACCAGCAGCCGCATCGGTTGAGTTAACACATAATTTTACCTTGATTCACGACGATATTGTAGATGGAGATAACGAGCGCCGCCACCGCCCAACGCTCTGGAACGTCTGGGGTATTCCGCAGGCGATCAATACTGGCGACGGTATGTTTGCGCTTGCTCGTTACGCGCTCTGGGATGTAGTAGATGAAGGGGTGAACCCCGCCATCGCTGTCCAACTAGGTGCCGTGCTTGACAAGGCTTGCCTTGTGCTTGCAGAGGGCCAGTACCTGGACATCAGCTTTGAAAATCGAGATGATATATCCGTTGCGATGTATGTGGATATGATTGGCCGTAAGACTGCCACTTTGATGGGTTGCGCCGCCGAAATGGGAGCGATGTTGGGGACACGCGAAGCAGAAACTATTTTTCGTGTACGCAGCTTCGGATTTTCCATCGGCTTAGCTTTTCAGGTACGCGATGATCTGCTTGGGGTCTGGGCCAGCACCGAGGAGCTAGGCAAGACACCAGCGGGGGATATTTATCGCCGTAAAAAGAGTTTACCCGCCATACATGCACTCGAATATGCAGGGACATCCGATCAGCAGTTTTTACGCCAGGTGTATTCACAAAAGACACCTATTACAAGAACACAGGTCGAAGAAGTTTTGGCAATTTTTGAGCGCACACGTACGAAAGAGTATTGCTGCTCGTTCCTAATCGAGCAGTGTCGAATGGCGCATGAAGCTCTTGCTAACGTGCCACATAACTCAAATGCTGTCGCTCGTCGCGCAATCAGTGATATGGAAACGCTGGTACGTTTTGTCGAAGCGACTGCAAAGGGATAAACTGTCTCAGTACAATCCCCAGATCGTCACACTATTACCTGAAGCAGTTGCCACCTGTTTGCTGTCTGCTGACCAGGCGAGAGCCAGTAGCGGCGCATTAAGAGATACCTTCAGCAGTGGAGTTTGACTCTGCGCCGGGTACCAGATTGCAAGTATACCATCATCTCCTCCTGTGGCCAGGAAACGAGCATCTGAAGACCAGGCCAACGTACGCACATTACCTTGATGTGCATGCAATCGCTGTGGTACATCCAGGCACCGGGTACCAAAGTCATTCTGTTTCTGTTGCTGGCACACAAGTCCATCCCAGAGGCGCACTATACCATCATCGCCACCAACAGCTAGCTGTCCACCTGACGAAGCGAAAGAAACGGCGCGCATGGGAAATTGGGCATCCATAAAGAAGCCATGCACCAGTTGACCATTTTCAGCATTCCAGATGCGCACAACACCACCATGAGAAGAGGTAGCCACAGTTTGCCCATCCGACGCCCAGGTTGCCGATTCGATTGCGGTAGTATGCCTGGTAAAAATAGTTTGTGGGGTATGAGAGGTTGTATTCCAGACAACGGCCTGTTTATCCAACCCACCTGAAACCAGCAGTTCGGGCTGCCGGGTCGACCAGGCGAGGGTTGTAACAGCGGCGGTATGTACCTGTGCTGATTGAGCAAGCACAGTCCCATTCAAAGGGTTTAGGAACATCACCTGGTTTGCCGCTCCTACCGCGAGTTGTTGGCCACCTGGCGACCAGACCACACTATGCACTACGCCTGCCTGTCCTTTCTGTACCTGTACAGTACCATTCAGACCCCAGATGAGCACCAGGGCATCGTTCGCTCCACTTGCCAACATTTTGCCATCGGGTGACCAGGTTACCGAGCGAACAGTTTGTTGATGTTGTGAAAAGACCAGCATAGATGTTGCTTTTGTAGGCATAGCCTGTTGCGTCACTACTGGTTGTGTTTGTACAGGCTTCACTGGCGCATGCATCGTTGTCGACATTATTGTAGATTTAGTAACCATTGAGCGATAAGCAGCATAACCTAAGCCGAGACTACCAGCACCCAGGGCAGCTCCGCTTGCTACTAAAAAAGCCCTGCGCGTCCAGCGGCGATTTTTCCTCCTTTGTCCAACAACCGGAAACGAAGCAGAAGTATCTTTCCCAAATACAGGAAAGCTCTCAACATCGGTCATTGTCTGTGAAGAATAGAGGGAGGCTTGAGCATGTGCCGGCTCGCTTTGAAACAACGTTACCACTGAACCATCCACCACATACGAATCAAGGGTAAGCTTCGCGCCGGGATCCACACCGGATGCCTCTAAGCTCTTGTTCGCCGGTAGAACTGGGCCCCCGGAGGGATAGCGCAAGATGTAAAAAAGTTTATTGCCAAAGAGGTCAGTTTGTGGCAATTTTAATTCTTCAACAATAGCGGGCACTAGCGCAGCAACAGGTGCAGTAGCAACTACTTCCATAGGACGCACTAATCCGTATGCATTCTCCTCTATCAAAATCTGTATTGTTTGCATTTGTAACTTCCCCCTTTATCTGAACTTACAACATGCCAAAGTGTACCATGTTGCATCATTTTTGTTCAGTTTTATGGGGTAAATTGGCTATATACTGTACAATATGGGGGATAAGATCAGTATCGGTTAAGCATCTGGCTGGGAGGCGAGATAAACGCTTCCTCTCCGGCTGCTCACTACCACTGCGACATAGCACGCGGTGGCCAGCAGGCTGATGCAGACACTGCTGGGATACCCCGTGTAGAACCCGATGGTGATGCCGAGCCAGGTCAGGGCTACGGCGAGTCCGGCAGCGAGGGTGAGTGCCGCGTAAGGACGGGTGGTGATGTGATGTGCGATGGCAGCAGGCAAGAGTAGCAGCGCAAACACCAGCAGCGCGCCCACGGCAAGGGTTGCCTCGCTGACCGTGACCGCCAGCAGCACCATGAAGAAGAGACCAAGTGTGCGTGCCGGCACCCCTTGCGCTGCTGCTACATCGGGATCCAGCGAGGCGAAGAGCAACGGGCGCGCGATCACGGTGAGGGCGAGAATCGTCACGACGCTGATGAGCGCAATGCTGCGCGTCTGGTCGCTGGAGATGCCCAGGAGATTGCCGAACAACACCGTCACGCCTGAGAAGCCCGTCCCCGTGCCGCTGACATGCGCTGTGAACAGGCTCAAGAAGAGTACACCTAGCCCCACCACCCAGGCGAGCACGGTCCCGATAGCCACGTCGCGGCTGCGCAACCGCTCGCCGAAGCCCCCCATCGCCACCGCCACCGCAATGGTGGTGACCAGCAGGCTCGCGAGCGGGTTGAGGCCAAGTGCCGCGCCGCCCAGCGCCCCGGTAAAGGCCACATCCGATAGCGACTCGCCCGCGAAG
>JBKPBA010000415.1:0-5244 GCA_046726675.1 Chloroflexota bacterium | reverse complement strand
ACAAGAGCGCTTAACTATAAGTGGTGATTATCAGGGAAATATCACCGGCTCGTATGACGAGAGTACACGCGACGCATTTCGGAAATTTAGCGGACGTGAAAACCTGGAAGAACGCTGGTTTGAAGATGCGCGTATTGATCGCGTTGTGCTTGAGTTTATGCGCCAAAAATTGCGAAAGTGATAAATTTAGCCCTACGTGAGGTTCAAAGGCACGAAGATGGTTTCTGTCGAGACTTCGGGTCTATACATCAGACGCATTCCATCGATCGCGCTGGCTGGCACCTGGAAGATGATAGTGCCACTGCGTGAGCTTTGGGAAGCAATTGTGCCAAAGAAACTGGGATAGACGCTGGATTGTAGCCCAAATGCATCTCCCTCACCGCTAATCAATTGAAAATACGCTGCATCATTGTTGATTGTTTTTGCACTGGTATTTTTAATCGTGATTGTCAGATTAATGGCTATCGAGTTGCTATCTGTCCCCGCTTGCTTGCGCATATTGGTGATAGTGAGTACACGGTCTGACAGCGTCACAAGCTGACTATGTTCATTACCACCTGGAACCGTCGTTGGAGTGAAAATGACGGTAGGACCAACACCAGGTGTGCTTGCAATTGAGGTACCCTGCACTAACACTGGTTGGGTTGGGACAGGGCTACTGACTGTATTGGTAGTGCATGCTGTAATCAGTAAGCATGAGAGAAAAGCTATCATTCCACAGGGTATCATGCGCTTAAGATAAATTGGAACCATTTCACCACCCGATCTAGATGTACTGTTTCAACGTTTGCAGCTACTATTATCATTGGCATAGTCAAGCAGCGCAAGAAAGTAGTACCAAAGTCGGAAGAGTATCACCATTCAAAATCTTCTTTGACTCACTTCCGGAGGACCTTGAATTCAAACATAAACACGCGCCCCCACATCTGTTACCCATAGATCCGGGGGCGCACATCAAGAGTTACATTGACTCGAATTCTTATCACACGTTAAGCATAGGAATCTTCGAAACCGTCCAGCGCTCGTTGGGACTGGCCACCTCAAACTGTACCATAGAGATAGCATCCGTAGGGCAGCGAACAATGCACAGGCCACAACGAATACACTTCTCTTCGTCGATAATCATATCGGCGCCACCTCGCCAGGATTCTGTTCCCTGGTGCATGGGATCACCCTTGACCACTCGTGAGAGGCCTTCCATGCTGATGCAGTCATAAGGACAGATATCTACACAACCAGAACAGAGAATACAGATTGAGGGATCAATCATAATATTCAACTGACATTGCAGACAGCGCCGCGCCTGCTCCACAGCCTGTTCGGGGGTATATCCCGTTTCGGTCTCACGGGTATTGCTATAACGTCCTTTGAGTGGAAGGGCAGGAATAAACTCGAATGGTATAGATTCGTAATCATCAATCATGCCACGCCGGTAGTCTGGCAGTTCTATTTCCTCTGCTGACTCGGCAGGTGTATCCTCACCGCCAAGATAACGGTTAATTGCGATTGCAGCATCACGTCCATCTCCAATGGCTGAGATCAGGTTACGCGAACCATCAGTATAGTCGCCGCCAGCAAAAAGCCCGGGATAACTGGTCATCCAGGTTTCACGATCTCTCAGGGGAATACCTGTGCGCTTGTTGACTTCGAGTTTCAATTCGTCAGCCTGTAACCAGGAAGGATCGCTATATTGACCAAAAGCAGCGATAATAGTGTCAGCTTCGATCACAAACTCAGTGCCTGGAATCGGTATAGGACGGCGTCGGCCACTCGCATCGGGATCACCAAGCTTATTGCGGATGAGCTTGAGTCCGCTAGCGTGTATTCCATCTTTACTCAAAACCTCAAGCTGAGTAACAAGATACTGGAATTCGACATGCTCCACCATCGCCTCATCAACTTCGTACTCATCGGATCCCATCTCCTCCTTTGAACGGCGATAAAGTACGTAGACTTTTTCGGCACCAAAGCGTACTGAGGTTCGACAGCAGTCCATAGCGGTGAAACCACCACCCAACACGATAACCCGTTTGCCAATAAAAGCAGGTTCACCAAAATTGGTCTTCGCCAACAATTTTATGCCATCTTCAACGCCTTTGAGATTAGCACCAGGAATGATCTTATTATCTGGTCCTGTCATTGGATTTGAGATATAGCAACCTCCCGCAACAAAGACAGCATCGTAGTTCTTGAGCAGGTCAGTGAGCTTCACATCACGCCCAACACGTGTATTGTAGTGCACCTCAACCCCAAGGTCTTCCATATATTCTGTAGTCTCTTCAGAAGTGACAGTGCGAGGCAGTCGCCAGACAGGAATACCATTGACCATGACGCCACCAGCGACAGGATCGGCTTCGTAAATTGTAACCGGGTAACCCATCTCACGTAGATCACGCGCACAGGCTAAACCTGCAGAACCTGCACCAACGACAGCCACTTTTTTCTCTTTAGTGATGGGCGGTCGCTCTGCTCGATGGCGAAATTCGCGATGATCGGCAGCAGCACGTTTCAACCAGCAAATAGCGATAGGCTTGCCGTCAATTTTATTGCGACGACAGACTGGTTCGCAAGGACGAGCGCATGTACGGCCAAGCACGCCTGGCACAACGTTGCATTTACGGTTCAGTAGATATGCTTCGTCGAAACGTGCTTGAGAGATCAAGCCAATATAGGTAGCAACATCGGTATGGGCAGGACACCCTACCTGGCAGGGAATATTCGTCTGATACCAGTCAGGTGTAGTCATAATTGATTGGTATCGCGGTTCCAACTCACTATCTGGATCAATCATCGAGCAATCCTTTCCTGGGCATCCACTTCTTTGTGCCATTAAGTCAGTTTCAAGATCGTGGAGCAGGGAGTTTTTTATGATAGCCTGATTACTACTATTTCCCTGGCATAAACCTATGCTTTGGGGGAGAAGAATTTCTGTTGATTTGCTATACCCACCTGTGGGTGCATTTTCTTATCAAATTATAGCATAGACGATGTTTAGGAACAAGGCAAAAGACGCACTGGATCAGCTTTGCGGAGTCGAGCCTCATCCGCTGTTGTATCAAGCGCGTCATTTAGTGACAGGAATAGCATAGGACCGCTACTCCTGATTCTGCCAGTTAGACTGCGGTTATGGTTCAGCCAGGAGCCTTATCTAAGATTGAGCTTATTGATCAGGAGAGAAAGTACCCTTTGGATCTCCTATTGTGGCTATCAGACCTGCCAGGAGTGCTGTGCGAGGAGCAACACAACTAAGTACCAGGTATTCATCCGGGCTATGGTCGCGTCCACCGATGGGTCCAAGCCCATCAAGAGCAGGAACGCCATGGCTGGTGGCATAACTTGCATCTGAAGCGCCACCAGTTAATACATGATTTATGGAAAAGCCGAGCAAGTTAGCAATACGCTGGGCCTGATGTGCTAATTTCTGGCTTTCGGAAGTCAGCACCATAGGCGCTTTCATATCTGGCGCACGTTCTAACGTCAATTCTACATTGGCTATACGCTTCTGCTTTATCAGCTCATGAAAGCGTTGCTCTGTGGCAATCCTGTCTTCTTCAAGCAAGAAGCGCAGATCAAATTGAGCCTGAGCGAAATCAGGTACGACATTGGGCAAAGTGCCACCTGAAATGACACCTGCATTGATGGTTATTCCTTCACGCCAACCATTCAGATTCTGAAATTGCAGTATCTGATGGGCCATTTCAATGACTGCATTGCGCCCCTTCTCCGGTTCAACACCCGCATGAGCTGAACGACCAAGAGCGGTAAGCTTATACCAGGTGTGACCCTTGCGAGCGCTCACAATATCGCCATTTGAGCGTGCCGCTTCTAAAACTAACGCTCCCTGGGCATTTTCGCATGCCGTTTGCATGATGTCCTGGCAATGACGCGTATTGATTTCCTCATCAGAGACACAGAGAAAACGAATCTCGCCAAATGCGCGATAGTTCATTGCCAGCAGTGCTTCAATGGCATAAATGGCAGAGAGAATACCACCTTTCATATCACTAACGCCAGGACCATAGATGATATCGCCATCAACCTGTACAGGGCGAGAGGAGGCAATGCCAACAGGATAAACTGTATCCATATGACCTAGAAGTAAGATGTTGGCACCTCCCTTACCGTGTAAAGTACCGAGCAGGTCATTGCCCCAAGATTCACGCTCAACGATTGTTGCGTTCATGCCCAAGCCACGCATACGCGCTGCCAGGAAGAGTGCTATTTCGTCCAATCCGGGCTTATGATAGCTATATGAGTCGATCGAGCAGAGTTCACGTAGCTCTTCGATATATTGCGACAGGCGTTCCCGAGTATATGCCTCTACACCTGTGACCAGAGTTTGTAAGTCCATGATATCGCCTCCATTGGTATTTACTATGTATGAGAGGATAGGGGAGAAAGCAGCAATTCGTCAAGGGATAGTTTGTCTATAATTTCATTTCCTTCGTCTCTTACAATGCGATATACTCAAACAAATACAGGTCTATTTAAAGTCTCAAGGGAAAAGGAGTAATGAAGATATGTCCTACTTAGATAACGCATCACCAGGAACAACGCCAGAGCTAGGGCCGCGTATTGTACGCGCGCCACGTGGAAATACTCTTTCATGTAAGGGTTGGCAACAAGAAGCAGCAATGCGTATGATTATGAACAATCTTGATCCAGACGTAGCTGAGCGTCCAAACGACCTGGTAGTTTACGGTGGATCAGGCCGCGCCGCACGTTCCTGGACGGCATTCGATGCCATTGTACGCTCACTCCAAAGCCTCGAAAACGATGAGACATTACTTGTTCAATCGGGCAAACCTGTTGGAATATTTCGCACTCACTCTAACGCGCCGCGAGTGTTGATTGCCAACTCAAACCTGGTGCCACATTGGGGTAATTGGGACGAATTCCGGCGGCTTGAGTCGCTTGGATTGACGATGTACGGTCAAATGACCGCCGGATCGTGGATCTACATAGGTTCGCAAGGCATTGTACAGGGCACTTATGAGACCTTTGCAGAGGCAGCACATAAGCACTTTGGAGGATCACTCAAAAGTAAGTTCATTCTCACCGCTGGATTAGGCGGAATGGGCGGTGCTCAACCACTAGCAATTACTATGAACGAGGGAGTCTGCCTGGCCGTTGAGGTTGATCCACACCATATACAGCGTCGAGTAGAGACAGGCTATTGTGATGAAATGGCCAGTACACTTGATGAGGCGCTGCACCAGGTACGAGAGGCTGTCCATCAAGGGC
>JBKPBA010000414.1:0-4147 GCA_046726675.1 Chloroflexota bacterium | reverse complement strand
TTACCTTTTTCAAATCCCGCAAGCGGCATTAATCAGGAATATGATTTGTTACGTTAAGTCTTTGTATGGCCGCTTTAACCAGGTTTGTGAGTTCATCTAATGAAAGAGCGAGGCCGCCATTAAGGGCATTCTCTATCATGAGATTATTGTAATCCAATGAATACATTGTACACACTTTTTGAGCACATTTCAGAGTTCGTATGCAAAAACGTGAACTCCTCTCCGTTTTGATAGTAACTCCAGGTAAGTTTGATAATAACCCCGGATAAGAAAACTGTATGTTATACTAAGAATGCTCACATTGGATGACGTAAAAGGAGTTTTAGAAGATAGGTAGCGATACTTCTGTGAGGCATCCATGCATACTCAACTCAAAGCATCCATCGTTCGCATTTTTGCTACTCGTGGTGATATTGTCGGCATGGGCTTCCTCGCTTCTGAACGCTCTATACTCTCCTGTGCCCACGTCATTACTGCTGCACTGAGTCTAGCTGAGGATACTCCCAATGTGCCATCGACGGCAATCAGCCTCGACTTTCCACTCATCAGCCCTGGTTGTTACCTCAGCGCCCATGTAAGCTTTTGGCAACCACCACAGCCCAACGGTGGAGGAGATATTGCCGTACTTCAATTAGACGATTCTGTGCCGGCCGGGGCTGAAGCTGTCCATCTCGTGAGCGCCGAAGATTTGTGGAACCGCACCTTTCGCGCATTTGGGTTCCCCAGTGGACACGACGCAGGCGTATGGGCTCCTGGTACATTGCGTGACCGACAGGCAAATGGTTGGGTGCAGATTGAGCAGATCGGTACGACAGGCTATCGAGTACAGCAAGGGTTCAGTGGTGGTCCCGTATGGGATGAAGAACTAGATGGTGTGGTAGGGATGGTGGTGGCAGAGGAGCGAGATCCCACGATACGCGCAGCATATATGATTCCGACCGTTGTGCCGGTCAAGGCCTGGCCTCCACTGGAGCAACAGGCTCTTCTCCCCTGCCCATATCGCGGCCTCTTTGCATTTCAAGAGCAGGATGCCTCGGTTTTCTTTGGCCGTGAGACGTTCACCGACCAACTCGTCGAAGCTGTACAACGGCAATCCAGCTTTGCCATTGTGCTTGGCCCATCTGGGAGTGGAAAATCGTCAGTAGTGTTCGCCGGGCTGTTCCCACGTCTTCACAAGGAGTCTACCTGGCTACTCACCCACCTGCGACCCGGCAATGCCCCCTTTCAAGCATTGGCAACTGCCCTCCTCCTTTTATTAGAACAGGAGATGACAGAAACAGACCGATTGATTGAGAATCGTAAACTGGCAACCGCCCTGAGCAAAGGTGAGTTGGGCATTCCTGAAGTGGTGGACCGGATTGCGCAGAAGCACCAGGGAAGCAGCCGTGTTCTTCTCGCTATCGATCAGTTCGAGGAATTGTATACCCTTTGTCCAGAGCCAGCGATCCGCCAGCAATTTCTTGATGCACTGGTCAAGGCAGTCGAAGCCCAACGGAGCCAGCAGCATTCACTCATGACGTTAGTGCTCACCCTGCGGGCTGACTTTCTGGGACAAGCACTAGCTCAACGCTCCTTAGCCGATGTCCTTCAGGATGGCGCGCTCATGCTCACTCCCATGACCCACATGGAGCTGAAAACAGCCATCGAAGTACCAGCCAGGCAGATAGGTGTAACATTCGCTCCTGGACTGGTCGAGCGCATAGTAGACGATGTTGAGTACGAATCTGGGCAATTGCCGCTACTTGAGTTCGCCTTGACGCTCCTATGGGAGCGGCAAGAGAAAAAGCGACTCACTCACGAAGCCTACGAAGAGATTGGCAGAGTTGAAGGGGCACTGGCACGTTACGCGGACCAGGTCTACGAAGCGTTAGGCGAAGATGAGAAGGAGCGAGTCCGTCGTGTCTCTGTACAGATGGTCCGACCCGGCGAACATACCGAGGACACGCGCCGCCTGGCAACACGCGGAGAACTCGGCGAAGAAGGTTGGATACTGGCACGCCGGCTCTCTGATAAACGCCTGGTTGTCACCGATGTCACCCCGAATGGTCAAGAAACAGCAGAGATCGTCCATGAAGCCTTAATACAACGCTGGACACGACTCCAGGCGTGGATGAACGCCGATCGTACTTTCCGTGAGTGGCAGGAACGACTGCGAGCTACGCTCCACCAGTGGGAAGAGAGTAAACAGGACGAGGGCGCATTGCTGCATGGCGCGCTCTTGACCGAGGCAAAGTACTGGCTAGAAAAGCGTGGCCAGGAACTCACCATAAAAGAAAGAGATTACGTCTTTTATAGTATTTTGAACGAGGGTATGTCAATCTCCACGTGGCTACCTCGCTATGGGACGATCGGAGAAACGCTCGCTTTTCTTGACACGTACATAAACGCTCCCGAGGAAGCGAGACGCCTGAAGAGCATTGAAGCCCTCAAGTGTTTACCCCGCACAGACCCGGATGATAAGGTGTATGAGCAATTGCAACGATTTGTACTTGGTGATGCGTCCGTAGCAGTACGTAACAAAGCAGCCCATGCTATTTGCGAGCGTGGTCAAATTACCCGCCTGACGGGGCTGCTTGCATCGAAAGGACTGAGTATCCAGGAGAGACAGCGAGTCATCCAGGCTTTAGCCAGTACACGCAATTTGCCCGGGACAGGATTAGAGGTAAAGAAAGCACTGCGGCATTCAAGATTGCGCGTTCTCTTTGTGGCAACAATACAACTGCTCTTAGATTATAGAAACGCCTTTGCGATTATAGTGTTTTTCTCTTTCCTGCTTGGTCAAATAGCGTCTTCTCTTGCTGATCAAGTATCTAGCGTAGTTGAAAGTTCATCCAATCTACAACAAGTCCTGCTTCCGATCAGTGTGTTTCAAGTCGTAATGATTTTAGTGCTGGGGTTATATGTATTCATCCGTAGGGGTTTAATCGACGGAAAAGCCATCGGCATCAAAGAATGTATTGGCATTGGAGCGATAGTTGCATTCATTGCGGATAGCATAATTTTTGCTCCTCAAATAATAGCGGCGGTCAGAGACGCTCATGAGCCTGTCATTACTGCTACCTCGTTGCTGTTTCTACCTCACTTTCTAATTGACACAGCAGTTGCGTCAATCATCGCCCTGTCCTTCCGTGTGCATCTCAGAAACCGTAGCGCAGCCTGGATACTTTTCCTGATAGCCATACTTAGCGCGGGAGTTGCCGCATTATCTCAACAAGTTATAGCAATTCATACGACAGAGTTAAACCAATCCGTATCACATCTATCATCAACAAGCATATTACATGGTTTTCCTAATATCATACTGAACGACATTTTTAATAATTATTACGCCACCTCAATATCCACAAATCCCATTTTTATGGCCTGGTTTCTGGGCTTCTCTGCTATATTTGGATGCCTGCTAGGGTTCCTTTTCGGTTTTCGCTCTGCATTTACCGATAGGCAAGCTTCCGTTACATCCTCTCTCCCAACAGCTAGACTAGGAGTGGCAGGGACTTCCTCTCGATCTCTTAGAATATTCTCACGACGTACAGCTATGATCGTGTTCGCAGGACTGGCAGTTGCTGTAGTGGGCGGAAACCTACTCTGGTGGACACTCCTACATCGTCCGTACACCTATCATAGTGATTCTTCTTCTGGGGGAAATATAACCTGGAGAGATATAACCTGGTCACTCGATGGTAAGTTCATCGCCTTCACCACATCCAGTGATCTTAGACAGAAGCAATCTACGAGCACCTTGCGCGTCTGGGAGGTTGCCACCAATGAAAACTTGCCTATCTACAGCAACTCTTCCTCTTCGGTGGGAGATGAAGTCTTCTGGTCGCCCGATAGTAAGTATCTGGCCTTCACCACATCCACTAACCCTGAAAATTCGTCTTCGAGCACAGTGCAGACGAACACAGCACAGATCTGGGTCTGGGATGCGATCACCAAAGCAAAGATGCCCATCTACACCTATACCTCCACTGGTACTGGTTCTTCCTATGCAAATATAAATATAAACTGGTCGCCCGATAGTAAATATCTGGCCTTCACCATATCCACTGTCTCTGGAGAATCGTCTTCGAACACAGTGCAGACGAATACAGCACAGGTCGGGATCTGGGATGCGATCACCAAAGCAAAGGCGATGTCTATCTACACC
>JBKPBA010000413.1:0-7106 GCA_046726675.1 Chloroflexota bacterium | reverse complement strand
CCAACCATCCGTAGGGGCCGATTCATCGCGCCCATCGCCAATTCAACCACTCGTAGGGGCCGATTTATCGCGCCCATCGCCGATTGATCGGCCCTCTGAGGATGGAATGGCAAATACCCCCGAATCGTCCATCAAACGTGGCCTGGGCATAGCCGCGTCCTCGTACATTTGTGGCGCGGGTAAGCCGATTTATTGGAACGACCTGCCTCATTCAGCCGTACAGATTCGCCTCGATCGTGGAGGAGGTATCACCATCTATTGTGGCGCTACCGATATTGGCCAGGGATCGACTTCCATTCTTGCCTATATTGTAGCAGAAGAATTAGGGGTACCACCGGAACATATTCACCTGGAAACCGCCGATACAACGCTGACACCGGTCGACTTAGGCTCGTATTCCAGTCGTGTCACATTCATGGCTGGTAACGCTGCAATCGCCGCTGCACGCAAATTAAAAGCACAACTCTTCGAGTTAGCTTCTGAACAATTGCAAGTGCCTGTTGAGAATCTAGAAGCTGCTGATTGCCTCATCTATGATGTAAACGATCCTGGAGTAGCACTACCCTTTGTAAAAGCAGTACAGTTAACCGAGGCTCGCTATGGAGCGCTGGTGGCTGCAGGTTCTTATGCTCCACCTGAAGACATTCATGGCGATTACAAAGGAGCAGGCGTCGGGCCTTCCCCTGCATATTCCTACTCGGCATGTGTTGCGCAGGTAGCAGTCGATATTGAAACAGGCGAAGTGGTTGTCGAAAAGCTCTGGCTGGCGCACGATGTTGGCCAATCTATCAACCCGCTTCTCGTCGCAGGTCAGGTTGAGGGTGGCGCGTACATGGGCTATGGTGAAGCGATAATGGAGCAACAGGTCTTCCGTAAGGGACGGCATAAAATACCTTCACTGTTAGATTATAAGCTTCCTACAACCCTGGATACGCCAGAAATTGAGACTATCCTGATCGAAATTCCCGACCGTGAAGGTCCCTTTGGTGGCAAAGAAGCCGGTCAAGGCCCTTTGAATCCAGTAATCCCTGCGATTGCCAACGCTGTTTTTGATGCTGTAGGAGTGCGGATTGACGAAACGCCGATTACATCTGACAAAGTACTCAAGGCCTTACGTGCAGAATCGCCAGGCACTCGTTCCGTACAACGCCCGCATGTTGAACCAACCGAGGTCCCCTCTCCCTGGCCAACGCGACTCATTACATGGCAACCTGCTGTAGGGGCCAGATTTATCGCGCCCCATGGAGGAGGGGATAGGCAGACACATGAATGATGACACATCCGCCACCCTACCCCACCATGGGGCGCGATAAATCTGGCCCCTACGGTTGTCTCTATGAAAGGAATATCCTGATGCTGCGACTCCCACCATTTCGTTATCTGGCTCCTGGCACAATTGAGCAAGCCACGCACTTGCTAGCTCAGGAGGGAGAGCAGGCTATGCTCGTCGCTGGCGGCACCGATCTATATCCCAATATGAAACGTCGCCAGTTCACACCGCCAGTCTTAATCGGACTGCGTGGTATTGCAGCATTGAAGCACATTAGCGGCTCACCCGATCAGGGCATGCGTGTGGGGGCAGGTGTGACACTCACTACGTTGGCAAATCATCCCGTCTTTGTTGAGCATTATGCCGCACTAGCCACCGCTGCTGGCTCTGTTTCAACTCCTCAACTGCGCAACATGGGCACAATTGGTGGCAATCTGCTTTTGGATACTCGCTGTAATTATTACAACCAGACCGAATTCTGGCGTCACTCAATTGATTATTGCATGAAGAAGGACGGCGAAGTGTGCCTGGTTGCTCCAGGCAGTCCTCGTTGCTGGGCCATCTCTTCAGCCGATACAGCACCTGTACTGGTTAGCCTGGATGCACAGGTGCGACTGGTAAGTGTGCACGGTGAACGTGTCATACCCGTTCGAGAACTGTTTCGCGATGATGGGATGAATCCTTACACCAGGGCCAATGACGAGATTCTCAGTGAAATCATCCTGCCACCGGCAGATGGCTGGCGCAGCGTCTATTTAAAATTACGCCGTCGCGGCTCATTCGATTTTCCCATCCTCGGCGTAGCAGTGGCTCTCCGTTTCGCGGGTGATGGCACTGTTGCTGATGCACGTATTACGCTGGGGGCAGTAGCCTCCCATCCAGTTGAAGCCACTGATGCGGCGAAACTATTGCCTGGTCAGCATCTTACCCCCGAGCTTATTTCGGAAGTAGCCACACTTGCTGCCAAGCGCTCGAAACCGCTGGACAATGCCGACCTGACAATCAATTACCGCAAGCAAGTTACTCCTGTCTATATTCGACGTGCTCTAGCTTCTTTCGCTTAGAAAGGAAGTATCTCCATGTCCCAACTGGAAAACGCTTCCCGCTCGCTAATTGAAGAGCATCAACTGGCACGACTACAACTTGGGCTTACACGTGTACTCCCTCATAATCGCTTCTACGAAGAAAAATTGCTCGCGAATCGAGCCTCTCTTACACTCCGCAGCTTAGATGACCTCTCAAGTCTCCCTTTCACAAGCAAGCAAGAACTGGTTGCAGACCAGGAGTTACATCCTTTATTTGGTAGTAACTTAACTTACCCACTGAACGAGTATGTACGCCTGCACCAGACCTCTGGAACTACCGGAAGGCCTTTGAAGGTCCTGGATACGCAGGAAAGCTGGGACTGGTGGGCAGAATGTTGGACGAGTGTCTACCAGGCAGCAGGTGTTACTCGTGATGATATCGTCTTTCTGGCCTTTAGTTTTGGCCCGTTTATTGGTTTCTGGTCGGCCTATGAGGGAGCCAAACGCCTCGGTGCGCTCACCGTTCCTGGCGGTGGTATGGATAGCTTGCAGCGTCTGAGTGCAATACAGGAAATTGATGCGACTGTGCTGGTATGCACACCTAGCTACGCGTTGCATTTGGCTGAGGTAGCTCAGGAGCATGGGCTGGACATGCGATTATCCAATGTACGTATAACTATCCACGCTGGTGAGCCTGGCGCATCGATTCCCGCCACACGAGAACGTATTCAAAGCGCCTGGAATGCACGAGCTTATGACCATGCAGGTATGACAGAAATGGGCGCTTTTGGCTTCGCTTGTGCAGAGCAACAGGGGTTGCATGTCAATGAAAGCGAATTCATCGCTGAAATACTTGACCCCAATACCAACCAACCTGTACATGAAGGACAAACTGGAGAACTGGTACTGACGAACCTCGGACGTTGGGGCAGTCCGGCTATCCGCTATCGCACGGGTGATCTCGTGCGCCATGGTGGCTATTCCTGCCCCTGTGGCCGCACTTTTCTCATGTTGCCAGGTGGTGTTTTAGGACGCGTAGACGATATGCTAATTATTCGCGGTGTCAACGTCTATCCCTCAGCGTTGGCAAATATACTCCACCGCTTTCCTGAAGTAAGCGAATATCGTGTTATCGTCACCAGCGAGGGTCCTATGGATGAGATTGCCTTACAGGTTGAGTGTCCACCACACTTGAAGTCCGCTATTGCAGATGAATTGCATATAGCCCTCAATCTACGTGTTCCAATCGAAACTGTAGCGCCAGGAACCCTGCCTCGCTTTGAGTTAAAGGCCAGGCGTGTCGATGATCGCCGGAACAAGGTTTGATCTACCCGAATTACCAGTGCTGCAAGTTCTACCACAAATCGGGGGCCAGGATTCCAGGCCGCGTAGGGGCGGGAGTGGTGTGGAGAAGGGTGGGGACGCTTGCGTCGCCCTTGGTGGAGTTGGTATGTGACTACATTCACAGTCAAAAAGTGAATTGATGTACTGCATCGTTGCCTAAAATTTGCTACGATACTGAAGAGCGATATTCATTATTGGTGACTGTATGTCATTTTGATTATTATTCAACCATCAATTTTCATTGTAAAATAACCAGAACTTTGATAAGTTATCAATGTTGGGGTAAAGTTCACGTAATTCAACATAAGAGCATTGAGCCTTTATAATGGAATATCCAGGATGGGGGATTACTATGCAACGCTGTGAATTTTGCGGCTCGGAATTTCCGGTTAACGCACGTTTTTGTGGTAATTGTGGGCACATACTTCCTGACAGTGGTATGACTGTAACAGATATCACCAATCCACCGGCAACAGGTATCCCTGATCCTCAAACTCCACCTCTCTTCAGCAGCCCATCGTATCCAAACATACAGGGTACTGGAATGGGATGGCCAGATTCAGATGCTACTCTCCGAACCAGCTGGTCCGCTGCGGATATGGAAAGTGTCAATCCGCAATTCACTGATCGTAAGAATGACGAGAATGAAGCCACACTTCCGGATTTGCTGTTACCCGGGATGCTGGCAATGCAGGGCCAGATGCCATCCTCTGCGCAGGCTCCAATGGTGCAGGGAACCCCACAAGTTGGCGGAGTTCCATCTGTTCAAGGAACCCCAGCCACTCCGGGAAATGTTCCTCAATCATTACCCGGCCCTGCTCATGGCGCTGGTTCATCTGTACCCTCCTACGCTCCACAGGAGCCGCAGTCCATTCCTGTACATCCTCAACCGGTACAGCAGTCCATTCCTGTACATCCTCAACCAGTACAATATCCCGGGCATCAACCGCCCCCACATCATTATCAACCTGTGCATCATCCTCAGCCTACCCCATCTCCCCATGAGCTGGAGCATCAACATCATCGTCATCATCATACAGGGCCTCTGCGTACACACAGACCACATACATCCAGGTTACATCACTCCGCAGCTGTGACCTCAAAGGCAGGAATAGGGGGTGTGTCCAAAGGGCTGATAGTAGCGCTAGCAGCTATAGTCGTCATTGCTGCCAGCGGTGTTCTAGTAGTTCTGGCGGGCTCGCCAGGTCTTTCCTTGAGCGGTAATAGTACCGTTGCTGCTGGACAAGCCCTACATCTGCATGGCAAAGGGTTCTTGCCAGGTGGCAGTGTTACACTCTCGCTTGATAACGGCTCGCCAGTCTCCTTCGCCCCTCATGGAGCAGAGGGTAATGCAAGCGTCGCAGGCTCGTCACAAATGCTGGTCGCCGGACTATTTGAGCGGCAGACTGCATCGGATATGAGCGCCTCTGTTGGCCCAATAGGAACCTTTGATGCCGATGTCCTGGTACCTTCGACTTGGTCGCCGGGAGTGCATACGCTTCATGCAATGGAGAGTTTTGGTTCACGCAGAGCAGCCTTGCAGTTCACAGTTGTCCCAACAGCAGCCAAACTTACTGTCACACCTCTTAACCTTAACTTCATCGAACTACAACAAGGTACAAGAGCCTTTCTATCGGTCATGGTTGGGAACGCTGGTGGACGAGCATTGACATGGACGGCTGATACTCTTGGGACACCGTGGCTTAAGGCTCAATCGGTTACTGGGAGGATTTTACCTGGTAGTCTCCCACAAGCAGTCTACATCACTGCCGATGCGACTCACCTTAAAGTGGGAAACTACTCTGCAATTCTGCGAATCAGTTCTAATGCAGGTGAAGCGCGCGTTGGAGTGACACTCAAGGTGATTCTGCCTGATCCAAAGAAACAAGCCAAATTGGATGTAAACCCCGGTAGCCTTGATTTCGGCTCGCAATCGGCCGGCAAGCAGGTAACTCAGGCGATATCCGTAGGCAATCTTGGCACACAAACCATGAATTGGCAGGCAAATGCCGCAAACGCAAGCTGGTTGACGTTGGCGAACAATACTGGAAAGATTCTACCCGGACAGATCCCGCAGACAATCTACGTGACGGCTGACACGACAAATCTTAAAGCTGGGAATTATTCAGCTACCATCAATGTGACATCCGATGGTGGGAGTGCAAAGGTAATAGTTACACTGGCGGTGGTCAGCTCATCGGCAGCTCCTACACCTGCTACCCCGCCGCCAAATGTTCCTCCACCGCATCTGGTAGCCAGTCCGACTAGCTTCAATGGGAATACAGACTGTTCCTATACTCAGGGTCAAGGTTGGATGTGTGTTGAAACGCTGAGCAGCGCTCCGAATGCCCAGAGCAATCTGAACTGGACTGCATCTAGCAACGGGATAAATGGTATTGCCTTCTTTCCGGCAAAAGGAACCCTGACGCCCGGCCAGCAGTCGCAAGTGAACATCGTTATACCCGACACTCCCTGCCCGGCCAACGCTACATTCACATTCACAGGCCCTGTGAATATGGTCAGTATCCCATGGAGTTGTACCCCGCCGCCAGCGATACTCACCGTCATCCCATCTTTTTTCAATGCGAATACTGACTGTACTAGTACACAAGGACAGGGCTGGAGTTGTGTTGCAACACTGTACAACCAGAGTAGTAAAAGCAGCCTGGCATGGTCTGCCACTGCAAGTGGAATTGCTGGAATTAAGTTCGCTCAGGCCAACGGGACATTGCTCGCGAATCAATCGCAGAAGGTGACTATCGCCGTACCCAATATAACCTGTCCAGCCAATGCCACTTTTACGTTCACGGGACCGACCAATATAGTGAATGTGCCGTGGAGTTGTCCTCCGCCAATGCCAGCAAAGTTAACGGTAAATCCTACCAGTCTGAAATTCACGCTCAATGAAGGGGGCGGCAACGGTATTCTGCCGGTCCATGTTGGCAACATTGGTGGGCAGCCCCTGACCTGGAATGCGGATACCGGTGGGACCCAGTGGTTGAGTTTGGATTTAAGTTCTGGCACGATTCCACCCGGTAATCCTCCGCAGACGGTCAATGTGATGGCAGACACGTCCGGTCTGGCACCGGGGAAGACTTACACAGCCAGTGTGAAGTTCACTTCCAATGGAGGAAATGCAACAGTATCGATTACGCTGACTGTTCCTTCGTGTAAGGCCAAATCGACCTCCCTAGACTTTGGCACTCTACCCCCGGGTCAGAGTAGCACGATACAGGTAGTGATTAACGGTTGTTCACAAACGAATTGGACGGCAGATACGGGCGGCACAAGCTGGCTGTCGCTGGACACGAGTTCCGGAACGTTTCCTCCAGGCGATCAACAGACGGTCAATGTGACAGCAAATACAGCGAATCTGCAACCGGGGCATTACACAGCCAGTGTGAAGTTCACTTCCAATGGAGGAAATGCAACAGTACCGATTACGCTAATTGTATCTCCTCCTCAAC
>JBKPBA010000412.1:0-14620 GCA_046726675.1 Chloroflexota bacterium | reverse complement strand
CCTCTTTGCCATCCATACCGACCAACTCCAGCCTACCCTCGATATGGCTACTGCCAATACCACCCAGCAGTTTGGCATTGCCTTGACCAATGGAACCTCACCGACGGCTCGTCCACCCTTGCCACTTTCAAGCACAGCAGGAGCAGTAACGTTTCTGAATCCTGCCTCCGTCTCACTTGCTGTCACGAACAGTCAGAATGAAGTGGGGATGCCCATTATCAACAATACAGGACAAATGGTTGCTATGCGCCTGCAGGGCAATATACAGGGCAATATGGAGTTTACTGCTGCCGATTACACTGCATTGGTAACTCAACGAGCGGTCTTCACTGCTGCTCCTGCGAACCCTTTGCAAGCTGCCTGGGAGCGTGGCATCACCGCCTATTATAGGCAACACTATCAGGACGCGATCAAAGACTTTCAAGGCGTCGAGAGCTTGAATCCCAGGTTCAAGGCAGCCAAAACGTTCGAACTGCAGGCTACTGCACTCAGTCACTCACAGGGCAATCCTGCAGGGGGAAGTTCAGTCACTCCATCGGGGAATACCACCTTCTTTGATCTTCCAAGATCAACGTTTCTTATCATAGGAATCGCGGCAGGCTTCTTGTTGTTGATTGTGCTCTTGATTATCGTTAGTGTGTGGGCGCGGCGCAGACACGAACTTGCTCGCTTCGAAGCAGAACAAGTGGAAGCGCAGCGGAATGCTGAAAAAGAAGTACAAAAGATGCAACATTCCAGAGCAACGGCTAAGCTTCAGCCCTCTTCCTCTGAGTTACCTTGTCCAAGTTGTGGAACGCTTGTTAAGACAACAGAGACCTTTTGTCCACATTGTGGAGTACTGCTTTCGGCTTCTGCCTCCGGTCTGCATTTGCAAGCTATGCCTTCCTCACCAGTAGCACCTCAGTCTCAAGCAAACTATATGCAGCCTTCAGAACCTTCTGCACCCTCGATTAGTGAGTTGCCAACTATAGAGTTTTCTCCAGCTAGTGGGTCGATAGAGTCTGACGTGACCTTGCCGTACGGTATCGAGCAACTTCAAAGTCGCAATCTAAGTCTGGCGGTTGGCTATCTTACAGACCCGGGTATCAAACGCAAACATAAGCCAAATGAGGATAGTCTCTTTGCCATGCAAGGTACTGGGACCTACAATTCGCTACCTCAAGAATTTGGGCTATTTGTGGTGGCGGATGGGATGGGAGGTCATGCAAATGGCCAGGATGCCAGCCGTATGGCGATTCAGACCATTATCGATTACATCCTACCCAGAATTTCGGCGAATAAACAGATGAAGGATGAAGCTTTCGTAACTTTGTTGCGCGATGGTGTACAATGCGCCAATCAGGCCGTGCACCAGCGCAACCTGGAAGAACGAGCTGATATGGGCACGACCATGAATGCTGCCCTGGTTGTTGGCGCCACCGCCTATGTCGCAAATGTTGGTGATAGCCGAACCTATCTCTATCGAGAGCCAGGTGGGCTTGCTAAGATTACACACGACCATTCCGTGGTTGCCAGTTTGGTAGAAGCTGGCATCATCAAACCCGATGATATCTATACCCACCCTAAACGCAACCAGATTTATCGCAGCCTGGGTGAGAAACCTGCAGTTGATGTCGATTCTTTCATAGTGTCACTCAAGGCGGGTGATAAACTACTACTATGCTCAGATGGCTTGTGGGACATGGTACGTGACCCTGAAATTCAGCGGCTCATGAGTGCTCCTGCTCCTGCTCCCTCAAAGACGGGCCAGAAACTGATCCAGGCGGCTCTTGATGGCGGCGGTGAAGACAATATCAGTGTCATCGTCGTAACATTCTCTGAGGCCGAGGTTACCCTTTCCAGTCAGGCAGGTATGAACGAGGTTCAACTCCTTTACAAACCAGAAACAGTAACTGTGCCTGATTTGCCTCAGTTGTAAATGCTGAAATTGTCGTGCCTTCTTTCCTGTGCTATAATCAAAACAGCATTTGAAGCCTCTTACATCGCAACTAACATTTGGAGGAAAGGCTTGTGTCAACACCTGCCAACGTCGCTTATTTATATGCCGCCATCCTGTTTGCCGCAGGCTTTGGGTTCGTTATAGTCGTCACGATCGTAGCAAACCTGATAGCGCCTCATAGACGTACTAAAGAAAAATTACAAACGTATGAATCTGGTGAGACTCCCATCGGCTCCGCCTGGGTGCAATACCCACTTGGTTTCTATATTTTTGCTCTACTCTTCGTTGCTTTTGATGTAGATATTGTCTTTATTATCTCATGGGCTGTTATTTTCAAGCAGTTGAGCCTCTTTGGATTCTTTGAAATCGCCTTCTTCATCTTGGTTCTCGCGCTTGGTCTGGCCTATGCCTGGCGCAAGGGAGTGATTCGATGGATCTAGTACCGCGTTCAAAAAGTCTACCCGTTTCACCTACCGGTTATCGCGATCAGAATGCTGCCCTTGCCCGTGATCTTGCTCCTATCTCACAGATTACAGGTAAAGAGCTTTCACTGAGAACACTCAAAGGAGATTTTCTAGGGCTGGAGGTTGATAGCACTATCCTTGTAGCGGTCTGCCGATTCTTGCGAGATCAGCTCGGCTTCGACTTGCTAAGCTGCATATCGGGCGTAGATATGCTCGATCATATTGAAACAGTCTATCACATACGTTCGGTTGCACGTGGGCAATTATTGCAAATCAAGGTTCGTCTGGATCATGAGAAACCGGAGGTGGATAGTGTTGTCTCTGTCTGGCCGACAGCAAACTGGTTGGAACGTGAAACTTATGATATGTACGGCATCAAGTTTACAGGGCATCCTGATCTACGTAGAATGCTGCTGGATGACGATTTTGTAGGCTATCCCCTTCTCAAAAGCTTTCACCAGGTGCCATTTTCAGTGAAAACACCTGCAACTACACAGGTTGATCCCAATATGGCAGTGGAAGGAAAATACCAACAAAAAGGTGTGGAACACGTCGTTCAGAAAAAACTGGGTCAAGGCAAAGAAGAGCGCCTACATCCCGGCACACCAACCTTTGGTCACTCATTTGAAGGTCATCAGGACAAAGCAAGCCAGGAGAACGTGACTGATTCAGGAGAGTCTGCGCCAGGCAAGTCAGAACCCGAAAAGTGAGTAAGTGTAATGTCAAAAACTCATAAACGTAGAAAAGCGCCAGCCAAAACCAGTACAGCGCAGTCGCATATTGCAAGCGCTCAGGTAAGCGCTTCAAGTACGCGCAAGGTGTCAGCGGCTCCAGTGAGTAATGCAAATGCGAACGGTACAAATGCAACGCTCACCAATCGTCGTTTTTTTTCTCCTAGAGTTGCTGGCCCACAAAGCCTCATTTTTCCGGCTATGATTCCTTTAGGTTGCTGGCTTATGGCTTACACCCTGGTTTTTCTCACCAAGGACCCGAATCGTTACCTTATTGGTGGTATGGCGGTGCTGATGGCCCTGCTCTGGACGTTTAGCTTTGGTGTACGTGTGCGAAAATTGCTGCTTCAGCAGCGATCACGCTAATAAATAAAACAAATCATAGTACCTGGTTTGTTTTCAGACCAGGTAAAGATTGGAATATACAAAGAGGAAACCCATGGTTACAAATCAAGATAGAGAAGCAATCAATGAGAATATAGAAGGATCTGAAGGCATCAGGACTCAGGAAATGCTGCTCAATATGGGCCCCCAGCATCCCAGTACCCACGGTGTCCTGCGCCTGCTCCTCACGCTTGAAGGAGAAACCGTTGTAGACTGTACGCCTGTCATTGGTTATCTCCATCGAGGTATCGAGAAAATTCTGGAGAATCGGCCGGTCATGGGTGGCATCCGCTATATGGATAATGCAGATTATCTCTCTCCCATGCTCAACGAAATCGCTTATGTAGGTGCAGTCGAACAGTTAATGGGCTTAGAGCCACCTCGAAGAGCGCAATATATACGGCTATTGGTCGGTGAGATGCAGCGTATAGCCAGCCACCTTGTTGCAATTGGTACATACGGGCTGGATCTTGGAGCATTTACTCCGGTCTTGTGGTGCTTCCGTGATCGAGAAGGAATTCTTTCCCTGTTCGAAGCTCTGGGTGGAAGTCGCTTTAACGTAAATTACTTGCGCGTTGGCGGCGTATTACATGATTTTCCTAAGGGCTGGCTGAAAGAATGCGAAGCTTATCTCGATCAAGAAGAAAAGAATATGGCTGAACTGGAAACTCTTCTCACAGGAAATGAAATATTTGATGCGCGTACCCAGGGTGTCGGCTATATCGATCCGCAACAAGCTATTGCCTACGGACTTACTGGCCCAATGGCGCGAGCCAGTGGTATTAACTGGGATCTGCGCACAAATCGTCCCTACATGGCCTACCACGAAGTTCCCGTAAAGGTACAGGTGCGTCAGGAAGGTGATTGTTTTGCGCGTTATAGAGTGCGCATGCAGGAAATTTGGGAGAGTATTCGCCTCTGCCGTGTGGCTATCGATCAAATGCCAGGAGGGCCTATAAGTACTCGTACACCCATTGCGCTGCGCCCACCTCGCGGCGAAACCTACTTTGCCATTGAGAGTAGTAAGGGAGAACTGGGCATCTACTTTATCAGTGATGGCAGCGAATATCCGTGGCGTGCTAAGATACGTGGCCCATCCTTTGTGAATTTACAAATAGTACCCGAAATACTGCGCGGACATAAAGTGAGTGATGTCATTGCTATTCTGGGCAGCACTGATCTCGTGCTAGGAGAAGTTGATCGCTAAAAAAACTGCACAAGCTATTGGAGTTATCGTATGTATAAAGTAATAATGGCCGATAATATTGGGAGCCAACTCATTAACGGTATCATCTCATGGTCTTTTTTACAGTTCATCATCGCCTTCCTTTCCTTCTTTGGCTTCGTTCTCACAAGCGCGATCATCTTGATCCTTGCTGAGCGCAAGATCATGGGTTGGATGCAAGACCGCCTTGGGCCAATCCATACTGGCCCCTGGGGCTTGTTGCAGACAGTTGCCGATATAGGCAAGCTGCTCACAAAAGAAGATATACATGCAGCTTTAACTGATAGATCACTTTTCTTGCTGGCTCCCTCGGTATTCCTGGCTCCCGTCATTGCAGCTTTTGCTGTGATACCTTTCTCACCCTACATACAATTACCAGGAACAGCCCTCGCTACCGGCATCGTCTATTATGTAGCAATGAGTTCAATTGATATCGTCGGCATTGTGATGTCTGGCTGGAGTTCCAATAACAAGTACTCGCTCATAGGTGGCCTGCGCTCCGCTGCGCAGATGATTTCTTATGAGTTACCGCTCGTTCTGGCCCTGGTTGGTGTTGTAATGCTTACTAGCATTCTAGCTAATTCTGGCATCGGCTCCATCTCTACCCAGCAGATAATAAATTATCAAAGTAGCAGTTTTTGGCCTGGGAAAGGCATCGCTTTCTGGGATTTCATCTTCCAGGGATTTACTCCGTGGGCCTGGTTCTTTCTGGTTCAGCCCTTAATGATCATCATTTACTATATCTGTGGCCTTGCAGAGACCAACCGTTCTCCTTTCGATTTACCAGAAGCGGAGTCCGAACTTGTTGCTGGTTACCTCACTGAATACAGTGGGATGCGCTGGGCTATGTTCTACCTCGGAGAATATGGCAATATGATTATTGTCTCGGCAATCGCCACCGTACTTTTCCTGGGCGGATGGGCAGGTCCTGGAGTCGCGTTCTTAACCGCTCCAGGCATGGCTTTTGGCTGGCAATTCCTTGGAAATATCCTTGCCGTTGGCTACTTCATAACCAAAGTCTACCTGCTCTGTTTCGTCTTCATCTGGGTCCGCACTACCTTGCCTCGCCTGCGTGCCGACCAGCTCATGCAGCTTGCCTGGTTGATCCTTATTCCGGTCACCCTGGGAAATATCCTGCTTACAGCCCTGATCTATCTCATTCTAAATAGCTTTGGACTGTCTAACCTGGTCTTCCTGATCGTCCTGGGCGTAATAAACTTCGTACTGCTCGGAGGTTTCATCTGGGTCATCAGTCGTGCTACCGTTGCTACGACTCGTCATGCTCAGGCGCCAGCTATTCTCGCCCAACGTCGTGCAGCAGCAGCACAACTCCCTGAGCGTGCCGGTGTGATTAGTAGCCCTCAGAATTAATCATCTATGCTAAGGAATCTGTTCTAAATTTTGTGTTTTCTGTCAAATACCCGAAAATTGGACAAAGTCCAGTATAGGTTAGATCTGTGTCACGATTGTGATAAGGAGCTTTATGACTGTTACTAGTCTGTGAGGTTTGGATGGTATGGTGCTAGGGAGAAAAGCCAAATCAGAAGGAAGTATGCCTGTGAAGGGTGCTTTCCTGGCCCATCGCTTCTCAGCAATTGGTAGCAACTATAGAGTCTCGGAAAGGCAGGTACATTCTCATGTCTGATAACCTAGAGACCTGGAAGACCCAGAAAGAATCAAAGCATGCTGTCCATCGTCATGCGGAAAGCCCATTTGGAGGGGGGACAGTTGCAGGTAGAAAAGAGATGGAAGTACATAGAATGTCGGATAGCCTTAGTGAGAAGGCTCGCAGGGATTTGGTACAAGCTAAGATGGCCGCCCTGGCTAAGTCTATTATAGACACGGAGAGGGAGTACTTTATTAATACTTTGTGGCAACTCAATCTTACTCAAGAGGAAAGAGCAGACTTGTTGAAGCTGTTGCGTGAGCAAGGTATCGTGCACCTATTACCAGCAGGATGGGAAAATGTTGAAAGTGGAAAAGAGAGAGCCACGTACATGGCGATCCGCCAGTACCATATCATCCCAGGGACAGGCGAGGAATTCCTGCACCGCGTGCAAGCAGGCTTTGTGCCTATCATCAGTCGGATACCTGGTTTTATTGCTTACGATGCCCTGCAGATCGGAAACGACAAAATAGTCAGCATCAGCGTCTTTGACACGCCAGTTGGCGTAATAGAATCAACCCCGCGTGCACTCCAGTGGGTACAAGAGAATATCGCCGAGCTCATTCAAGTGATGCCCGAGGTGATGGCAGGGCAGGTAGGAGCTTCAAGTGAGCTTAGTCGGGTTTACGGAAATGCTAGAAGGAAACTCTTCCGTAGATCTTAGCGAGTCTCCCTCTCGCTTAGGATAGCAGGGAGACATTACAGGAGGCTAACAGAGGCAGGGTAGTATCACACAAAACCATCACAATTCCTTGCATTTTTCGCGATGGTTTTTCAGTGCCTCAACAGTCTAATGCACGCCTCTCAACTTCAAAATCACCAGCGATAGCGCAATACCCGTAAGTGATCCTGCTATTACTTGTGTTACCGTGTGACGACGCAAAACTACCCGCGACCAGCTCACTAACACAAGTAATACGAATAGCGGCAGCATCACTGCCCCATAAAGCACAGTAAGCATAGTTGCTGCACCACCCAATGATGAAGCATGCATACTGATCTTCCACCAGAAGGTTATCACCATCATAATGATGCCACTAAATACTGAAATGATCATCACAGTTTGCAGGTTTCTCGGTCCATTCGTAAGTGTAAGAACAAGCCATCCAATCATGACCGAAACAATTCCAAAGAGGAACGGTCCTGCTCGCTGTGATCGGCGGCTAACATCAACATCAGATAGTTTGCCCAGTCGCACGCCGATCATTATATAAAGTAGAGGTCCAACACTGAGAAAGAAAAGAGTAATACAGGCATAGATAAATGCTGTTAGTTGGTTTTGAGCCCGGTAGAAAGCTACTAACAATATAAATGGTAAAGAAATTGTTGCGGGTGCCAGGATATTGGACACGTGACGGGCAATACGTATTCGTTTGGTCTTCTCTCCTGGCGCCTCTATGATTGTATGTTCACCGGCACCGTCAGTCAGTTGTTCCTGCATGAATCTCCCTGGTTATAATCTAGCTTGATAAGCGTTAATGGAATAGCCTAATAGCTTATTCGCAACATTACTAAAAACATCAGCGTCTCCACTACAGCACACCTTAAGATTTCCCATATGTTGGTAATTGGAATTGTCAGGTTGTATCAATCCCTCGGCATCCAGCACATAATGCGTGCGGCGAGCAACCGCAGAACCACTATCAATGATGTGTATCTTGTGAGCGGTAACACGTTCAATAACAGGCCGTAGCGCAGGAAAATGTGTACAACCTAACACGATTACATCAACATCTTCTCTTATTATCGGCTGCAAAGCCTGGTTTACCGTTTCTTCTACGGCAAGACCATCGAGTTCTCCCTGTTCAACCAGGGTCACAAGTTCGGGGCAGCCAACAGCGTATGCTTGTATACCACCTGCAAATTCATCAATAAGTTGTTGTAAGTAAATAGCTTTGGCTGCCTGGTTGGTAGCGGCAATACCTATGCGGCCTTTTTTTGTGGCACGTGCGGCTGGTTTCACCGCTGGAATCACACCTACAAATCGTATGGATGTAAAAGTGGCGCGTAAGCTATTGAGTGCCGCTTGTGAGGCGGTGTTACAGGCTACTACGATTAGTTTGACTCCCTGCTCGATCAGAAAACGGCATACTCGAACCGACAGTTCTATGATTTCGGCGTCACTGCGTGTCCCGTAGGGACAATGTGCTGTATCACCGAAATAGATATAGTTCTCATATGGCAATTCTTGTCGTAGGGCTGAGAGGATCGTTAAGCCTCCTACTCCCGAATCAAAGACTCCGATGGGAGCCTCTGCTGTTCCTGACAAACCGGACTTTTCCTGGTCAAATGTATGTGGACTGCGTTCAGAATCGCGAGCAGGTTGCGTGTTGCGCTTCTGCTCTACATCATGATTCCAATAATTCATATTCACGACTTATTCTACTCGATACTACGAAACTCATGCTGTTCGCCAAAAACATGGCGCATAGCATCACTAATCTCTCCAAGAGTTGCATATGCTTCAACTGCGTCAATAATCAGGGGCATCAGGTTTTTAGTGCCCGTAGCCCCCCTCTCAAGCGCAGCTAAAACCTGCTGCACTTGTTCGTTGTCTCGCCTCTGGCGTAGCAATGCTAATTTTGCCGCCTGTCGCTTTCCAACTTCAGGATCAACACGCAGTAATGTTGGACGTTCCTCGTTTTCCATTATAAAGCGGTTGACCCCAACCACAACAGTTCGTTCTTCTTCTAATGAGCGTTGATAAGTATACGCTGCTTGTTCGATCTCTGCCTGCATAAAACCATGTTCAATAGCATGCACACTGCCTCCCAGGTCATCGATTCGCCGTATGTAATCCCAGGCCTGTTCCTCAATGTTATTAGTTAAGTATTCGACATAATACGAGCCAGCAAGCGGGTCTACGACATCTGCTGCGCCGCTCTCGTAGCCCAGAATTTGCTGTGTGCGAAGTGCAATGCGTACAGCCTCTTCAGTCGGAAGCGAAAGCGCCTCGTCTTTGGAGTTGGTATGTAAAGACTGCGTGCCCCCGAGCACAGCCGCTAGCGCCTGGTATGCTGTACGTACAATATTATTATCAGGCTGTTGCGCAGTTAATGTCGATCCCGCTGTCTGAGTGTGGAAGCGTAGCATCATTGAACGCGGGTCTCGCGCATGGAAGCGGTCCCTCATAATGTATGCCCACATGCGACGGGCAGCCCGGAATTTGGCAACCTCTTCAAATAGATTATTGTGGCTGTTGAAAAAGAACGAAAGCTGTCCTGCGAAAGTGTCAACATCCAACCCGGCGTCAATCGCTGCTTGTACATAACTGATTGCATTGGAGAGCGTGAATGCTACCTCTTGTACAGCGGTCGAACCCGCCTCTCGTACATGATAACCACTAATACTAATGGTATTCCAACGTGGCAGGTTATCAGCGCAGTAACGGAATACATCAGTTATGATGCGCATTGAATGCTGTGGCGGATAAATATACGTGCCGCGTGCAATATACTCTTTCAATACATCATTCTGCACCGTGCCGGAAATCTTGCGTATATCAGCGCCCTGTTTTTTCGCAACAGCGATATAGAGGGCAAGCAGAATACTTGCAGTAGCATTAATCGTCATCGATGTGCTGATTCGTTCCAGTGGTAAACCGTTGAGTAATGTCTCCATATCTTCAAGACTGGAGATAGAAACGCCTACTTTGCCAACCTCTCCCTCTGACAGGGGATGATCAGCGTCATATCCCATTTGTGTAGGCAGATCGAAAGCGACAGAAAGACCCGTCGTCCCTTGTGAAAGCAAAAAATGGTAACGCTTGTTAGATTCTTCGGCCGTAGCAAAACCTGCATACTGGCGCATTGTCCATAGGCGGGAACGATACATACCTGGATGAATTCCACGGGTAAAAGGAAATTCGCCGGGGTAGCCTAGTTTAGCTTGCATATCGAGGTCTGTCAGATCCTCTTCTGTGGTCAGATCTGGTACTTCAATATCCGAGCTTGTAAAAAATTGTTGTTGACGCTCCGCAGTCTTTTCCTTAGCTTTGCGGGCCGTAGTATTGCGCCATTCATCAGCACTTTTACTCACATGCAGTTCCATGCAATTCCTCCCTCAGTTTGCCAATGCATTATAACATATTAGGAGGATGCTATTCCGCACTCACTACTACCAGCACATCTCCCTGGTTTACCGTCTGACCTTTGCTTACCCTGATCTCTTTCACCTTGCCAGTAATTGGTGAAGCAAGGTCATTCTCCATCTTCATGGCCTCGAGTATCACAATCGTTTGACCTCTTTCGACATTTGCTCCAGGATCCATTGGGAGACCTAACACCAAACCAGGCATCGGGGCGCGTACCATCGCCTCTCCAGATTCGTGGGCGCCATGAATCGAACCTGCCAGGGTCTTCTCCCGTTCATCCTCTACAGCAATCTCGAAACGTTGCCCTGCAACCAGAACCTCGTAACGATACCCCGTCACGTCAGGTTTGTTGACACGGTGAGCTAAGACCTCATATGATTTGCCCGCGATGAGCAAGCTATATCGCCCCCCAACGTTGCTAGCATCTGCTGCAAGTGGGACGATTTGCCGCCAATCGATGTCAAATCTTCTCCCGTCGATTCTAATCTCTCTCTGAGGGCTATTTTCCCCTATGTCGATAGTATATGCCTTTTCACCAACACTCGAAATATAGGCCATGTATGTACCCCCAATCTCCCTGAATGTATAACGCAATTATATCACTAAAGATTCTAACACTTCTCTAACACTTCTCCTATGCACTTCTAATACAAACTGTGAGATACTCTATAACGGAAGTTAAACGGGCAATATCAGTATCAGATCACACTCAGGTAAGAGAAATGTACGCAGAAGGTGCTCAACCAAATGGAAAACATAACCAGGAATCTCCTGAGGGCAAATCTAATGCCCAGCGCCAGGTTGTGCGTTGCGCAAATTGTGACATTGAAATTCTCTGGCCTCCGACTGTAGTTCAGGGAAAAACTTTCTGTTGTACTGGTTGTGCGGCTGGTGGTCCCTGCAACTGTGATTACTCACTTTATCGTTCGGTCAATATTTCAGGTGTGATTCATTATCTTGACTGAAATTGCATGTTACCCGTTGGCACTATCATCATTTCATCCCTCCTGTTTTTGCGGAGTAAAAATCAGGAGGGATGGATTTAGAACAATTCATTGAAAAGGAGAATCCGTCGTGGAGAAAAAAATTCGTCCTGTTGGCGACCGTGTGGTCGTAAAACCCGCCGCTAAAGAAGAAGTCACTAAGAGTGGTATTGTCATTCCCGATACCGCTAAAGAGAAACCCCAGGAAGGGACTGTGATTGCTGTTGGCAGTGGTCGTTTGTTGGATAATGGCGATCGCGCTCCTATTGATGTACGCGAAGGGGACCGCATCCTGTTCGCCAAGTATGGTGGCACGGAGTTTAAACTGGATGGCGAAGAGTATCTTGTTCTCAAAGAGAACGACATTCTTGCCATTATTGGCTAACTTAGTATAAAGAGAGGTTTAATCATATGGCAAAGCAGCTTGTGTTCGATGAAGATGCTCGTCGTTCACTGAAAAAAGGTATTGATATTTTGGCTGAGGCTGTCAAATCGACCCTCGGCCCCAAAGGTCGCAATGTAGCGCTCGACAAGAAGTTTGGCTCGCCGACCGTCACTCATGACGGCGTGACCGTTGCGAAAGAGATTTCTCTTGAAAATCCGTTTGAGAATATGGGTGCGCAACTGCTCAAAGAAGCAGCTACCCGTACTAATGATGTCGCAGGTGATGGGACTACAACCGCGACTGTGCTGGCTCAGGCTATCGTGAATGAAGGGCTCAAGAACCTTGCAGCTGGCGCTAACCCAATGCAACTCAAACAGGGCATTGATAAAGGCACCGATGCAGTCGTAGAATATATTCGCTCGAAAGCGATCCCCGTCGAAGAAAAGAAAGAGATCGCGCAGATCGCTGCTATCTCCGCTGCTGACGATACCATTGGGCAACTCATTTCTGAGGTGATGGACCGTGTTGGCAAAGATGGTGTCATCACTGTCGAAGAGTCGCGAGGGACCAATTTTGAGACGGAATATGTCGAGGGCATGCAGATCGATAAGGGCTACATTTCTGCCTACTTTGTTACCAACTCGGAGAAGATGGAAGCCTCCATTGATGACCCCTACATTCTCATCACCGATAAGAAAATTAGCGCAGTACAAGACATCCTGCCGGTTCTTGAAAAGATGACCCAACAGGGTAAACGTGATATTGTGATTATCGCCGAGGATGTTGATGGCGAAGCGCTAGCAACGTTAGTTGTAAATAAGTTGCGTGGCATTCTCAACGTTCTTGCAGTCAAAGCTCCTGGCTTTGGTGATCGGCGCAAAGAGATGCTGCGTGATATCGCCGTTCTGACCGGTGGACAGGTGATTAGTGAAGAAATGGGCCGCCGTCTCGATAGTACTACCCTTGATGATCTTGGTAAGGCTCGCCGCATTGTAGCTCATAAAGATGACATGACCATTGTGGAGGGTAGAGGCGAGACCACAGATATCCAGGCTCGTATCCGCCAGATCAAAGCGCAGATCGACGAAACTACTAGTGACTACGACCGTGAGAAGTTGCAAGAGCGCCTGGCGAAGTTGTCCGGCGGTGTTGCGCTCATCAAAGTTGGTGCTGGCTCCGAGGTGGAGTTGAAGTATCGCAAGACCCGCGTAGAAGATGCAGTTTCCGCTACCCGCGCAGGTGTAGAAGAGGGTATGGTTCCAGGCGGTGGTGTTGCTCTGTTGAATGCAGTTGAGGCCCTGAATTCTTTGAAGCTAACAGGTGATGCTGCAACTGGTGTCAATATTCTGCGCCGCGCACTTGAAGAGCCTCTTCGCCAACTCGCTGTCAATGGCGGTAAAGATGGGTCCGTCATCGTTGAGGGGGTGCGTCGTGCTCAGAAAGAGCACAATAGTGATAAGTATGGCTACAATGTGCTCAGTGAGAACTATGAGGACATGGTTGAGTCTGGAATCATTGATCCTGCCAAGGTGACGCGCTCTGCCTTGCAGAATGCCACCAGCATAGCCGCGATGATTCTGACTACCGAAGCCTTGATCACCGATTTGCCTGAGAAGGAGAAAGCCCCTGCTTCGGCCATGCCCGAGTACTAGGCCAGTAATAACAAGGCTATCCTGGCTGGGTAGAAAGAGCCGCCTCTCTTCCTTGAATTGAAGAGAGGCGGCTCTTTCTACCAGTTCGATCGCGCTCGAAGTCAAGGGGGTTACAAGACAGGCTCCTATAGAAATTGTGTTGCGTCAGGTCCCTGCTGGCAATCAGAGATTTGAGCTGCTCGAGAAGCCAGGGAAACAGTGCAGCTTCCCTGGCACAATTGTGGCTCCCAAAACAATCAGCTTGCCTTCTGTGCCCGGCTTACAAGAATGGACTTGAGACGGGCGGCATTCTCCGGCTGTGCTTTCTTCATCTCTTGCCGCATGAAGAACTCAGCTACCTTCGGGACGTTCCCAACATCAACCGTGAAATGCACGCGGCAGGCTTCCTCGGAGAGCGGCTCGATGCGGTAGCTCTCGCGGAACGGGTTGCTCGCCTTGGCCTCGGTAGCCAGGGTCAGCAAACGATCCTGCTCATACTCCGTCACGCTCATTGTCTTCTCGCTCTTGAACCCGGAGAACTTGCCAGCCTCGAAGTAGCTGGTCCCCAGGCGAGCTGGTCCGGCAGGAGTGACACGGACCTCAAGGATACCTTTTATCCAGGAGGGCCGCACCTCCAGGTCGATGAGGGCAGCGAAGACGGCTGCTGCCGAATAGTCAAAGATGTCAGTGTATTCAAAGGTAGCCATGTTTTCTATTCCTTTCTTATTCCAGTGTTCAACGAAAGAGGAGCGTAGAGAGGGCCTGCGTCAAGGCCTGCTCAGCTTCTTGCTCGTCCTCCTCTGCGTCCCGGCTCCGCCAGCCGATGAATCCATCGGGGCGGACAATCACTGCCCCGGTAGCGCTGATTCCATATGCATCACAGAAGCTGTGACTGGCATCGATGAGATCTCCTGCATTACCGCCAATCTGATAGATGTCCAGAGGGAGATGGAGGGCGTCTTTTGTGTTACGGGCAGCGGCCTTCCAGTTCCCTCCATTCGGGCCAACGAGCAAGACGAAGTGGGGGCCGAACAGGTCTCGCGTCGAGATCGGCTTGCCCTCTCGTTCGAGCACGAGATGCGGAGCATGGGTCCCCGGCTGCCCCTTCCACTGATCCGG
>JBKPBA010000411.1:0-9850 GCA_046726675.1 Chloroflexota bacterium | reverse complement strand
ATAGTAAACACCGGGCGAACGCACAAGCTGGCTGACAACAACACGTTCCGCGCCATTGATGATAAACGTGCCCTCTGTAGTCATGAGCGGGAAATCACCCATGAAGATGTCCTTCTCGATGATTTCGCCAGTCTCTTTACTGGTCAGTCGAGCCTTGACGGTTAAAGGCGCAGAGTACGTGGTATCGCGATCGCGACACTCGTCTTCAGAGTACTTTGGCTTGCCGAAAGGATCAGGAGGAACAATAAATTCGAGCTTCAGATTTTTTCCGGTAAAATCTTCGATAGGAGAGATTTCGTCAAAAAGTTCGCGTAGACCTTCTTTCTTAAACCATTCAAAAGAATCCAACTGAATTTGAATAAGGCCCGGCATCGGCCGTATGTCCGGGATACGCGCAAAAGACACGCGCTCAGGAAGTGCCACGGCCCTGCTGCTTACTGACATAGGTAGTGTTCTCCTCTCACTATAGGGGCTGTCCCTTGCGGTACTGCCTTTTAACATCAACATGCAGAGTAGATGCTTCTCTACATCTTGCCTGAACAACAGACCAGGAGTAGAACTCCGTTGGCAAGATGTTTTTCAAAGATCTCCAGCGTCGTTGCGGTGGTGGATAGCAAGGTCGCCCTCCCAGGAGGATACGATAGAGGCGATGTATCTTACAGACACTCGCTCACGTGGTAACAAAGGTAACTCTTGCAGTCCCCTTTGTGCCTCCTTAATGAAAATGTAAACTGAAGAAGATAAAGTAATAATCGCCAATTACGTTACTGTTGTTAAGTAACAATTTATGACAAGAAAAGTAACCGCCCTGTGCTTTCACAAGTGGTTACTTCTACGTCCCTACAAGTACTAGTTATTTTCAGATCATCCACGTACACATCCCCACATAATTAAACAAAAGCATATTCCATAATATGATAACAAAACACCTTACAGCTTTCCCATATTGTGGTACTAATGTCACCCTACCAAATCTTTTACGCTGATAACCTACTCACTTACCATAGCCTGTTGCTGTCGCCAAAGAAAGGCTAAACTTCTTGCAGGTTTTACGTGGCATCCTTAACACGTGCAGTGCCCGTCTATTAAGAGCAGTGGGGAATGATGTATCGTTAAGTGTTTTTGTTTACCTTTGGTTCTTTATCAGGTCATGAGCCATGCGCTATATCGCACAAGACACTACAGACAATCCGACATGATGTAGTATACTACTTTCATAACAACCTGTCAATAGTTCTTTTAGGCCTTTTTTTCTAATCCACAAATTTTATTATACCAGCATTGTAAAGCGATCCGCTTCCTTCTGTACAGCTTCTATCTCTTCACCTAAAAGAGGATTCCAGGTGCATTCAGCATCAAGCCAGCACTTGTACAGGATAGAAAGAAGATGGCGTTGATCCTTCACATCTAACAGATCAAGGTCGAACAAGGCTTCCTGTTGATCTGGATGTGTTACGGATAGAACAAAGCCGTCTAGTCTCAGCGAGGTCTGGCTGCCTAGTTGATAGGTTTGCGGTGCGCCCATTTTACAACAGAAAGAGACGCAGCCAACCCAACCAATCAAGATGAATGAAGCAGCAACCAGAGTAATCACCAGCCCAGCCAGACTCAATAGAATGGCAATCCCCGTGCATACCACTACGAGTGCTGGATGGGGCAAATGTATAGTCCAGCCTATTAACATCTCCGGAATCAGCCCAGCTAATGCAGCTATAAAACATGAGAGAGCTGTTCCGACAGCCCAATAAATACTCGAGAGATTTTTAGACGAGAGATCCCGAATAATGAGAGTAGAGCCACCTTTCTGAATGAACATACCCTGATAAAATCCAGCGCGCAATGCAAACTGAAAACGCATAACCATGGCGCTCCCACCTATCAATACGAGGCTGATATAACACAAGGTAATAAGAAGGGTATCTTGCCACTTCAGATACGGTGTAAATGTGTGTGTGTAAGAGGGCCACAATCTAATCGCAAGTAATACACAAGTAATAGCTATCGTTAAAGATATCAGAACAAGTAACCAGGATAACAAGCGAATACGTTTATAAGAGGCGTGGCTAAGGTAAAAAACATAGTCGTTCGTCGGCATGTATAACATGTATCCTCATAAGGGAAGCAGTAGTACCTATTTCGGTAGCAAAATTTTTGTTTAGTGGGGTATCTCTCAAAACCTGTTTCTCTGATCCCAGTTTCCCCCAATACTCCAGCGTATGCTTCTCTTAAGACGAATAGAACATTTGGCTAGTTACATATCTTCTGAGCTTCAATAGAACATACCAACAACTTATCAACTTTGCCGCAATTCACTTCTAATATCCTCAAAAAGGATCGTCTGCAAATAACGTTCTGAAGCACTTGGAAAAATGGTAACGATTACTTTCCCTTGATTTTCAACTTTACGTGCCTCTTGCAGAGCTGCCCATGCTGCAGCTCCACTACTAATTCCAACCGAGAGCCCTTCCTTATGCATAATTTGGATAGCAGTTGCCACTGCATCCTGATCAGTAACGGCTATAATGCGATCTATGAGGTCGACACGCAGTGTATCTGGTTGAAAGCCTGCGCCGAGTCCTTCAATTCTGTGTGGTCCAGGTCGTCCACCTGAAAGAACAGCACAGGCAGCTGGTTCTACCGCAACAATTTCGACTTCGGGTTTGCGCGATCGGAGTCCTTCTGCGACACCAGTGAGAGTTCCTCCGGTGCCTACACCAATCACAACTATATCTACTGTCCCAGCGGTATCTTCCCAAATTTCGACGGCTGTTCCTTCACGGTGCGCGCGAGGGTTAGCTTGATTATAGAATTGCTGTGGGAACCAGGCATTAGGAAGTGTCGTGCGTAGTTCGATTACCTTGTTGATGGCTCCTCGCATACCCTGATTACCGGGTGTGAGTAGAATTTTCGCTCCAAAACGTTGCAGAAGGAGACGGCGCTCTATATTAATCGTATCGGGCATAGCCAGGATACAGGTATAACCTCGAGCGGCGCTAATCCATGCAAGGGATATGCCCATGTTTCCGCTGGTTGGTTCGGTAATAATACTGCCGGGACGCAGTAAACCCTGCACTTCGGCCTCGCAAATCATTTGGAAAGCAATACGATCCTTAAGGCTACCACCTGGATTGAACATTTCGAGTTTAGAAAGTATAGTGGTTTGTTGTGAGAGGGGTATATCAGATGCAATGTGCTTCAATTCGAATAAGGGTGTATGACCAATTAGTTCGGTGACATCCTTTGCCCAATGTGCCATGGCCAGACCACCCCAACCTTTGGTTAGATATAATACATTGTTTCAGTAGTACCAGCCCGATGTCTTTGAGCAAGCTCTTCTACCGTGGTGGAAGCAAGTATACGTTGCGTCAACTCGTCGATTTCGCGCCAGACCTCTCTCAATGCACAACCTGGAGTAAGCTTACAGAAGTCTGGGTTGGGTAAACATTCCATCGGCGGTACATATCCTTCAAGAGCCTGCATCACCTGAGCCATAGTGATCTGTGCTGGCGGTTTGGCCAACATATGGCCACCTTTTGGACCTCGGACACTTTTAATCAATCCCTCTTTGCGTAGGGCCATCAAAATCTGATCGAGGTACTGTTCTGGTATGTATTGCCTGCTGGCAATATCGGCACTCTCAATAGGTCCCTGCCCATAATATGCTGCCAGGTCAAGCATGGCTCGCAAACCATAATCGCCTTTCATTGTCAATTTCATAGCCGGGCGCCTTTCCAGCAGGCTAAAGCAAAATGAGTAGAAGGCTTCTCCTGATCTTTAGTGTTCACACCCAGTCATCGCAAAGCATCCTCACTCATCTCAGCATACGGGTACAAGAGCCAATCCATTGCTCGTAGCATATATCAGGAGTCATTTACTGTCAATGGGGCGAATTTCGTAAGATTGTTAGCGTGTCAGTACGAATATTAGTAAAATGCTCACGTAAAGCAGCCAATTGCACTCGTTGATCTTTAACACGTATCCAGATGCGCTTCTGCGGGAAATAGAAAGTAATACATAAACTCAAGATAAGTATAATGGCTGTTGGCCAGACAAGCATAGAGCCTGCATCTTTGGTGACAAGTAAAACAGTTGCTTCGCTCGCACTATTGAGCTTGATGCTCCATTTCTTATCAAAGCTTTGACCCGATTGACCTTGCTGCAATCTTACAACAGCTTTGTCTTGAGTTGCGAGAGTATTCGGAGCGCCGACGGTAATAAGTATAGATGGATGTTGCACCTGTGCCAGTTGTATTGAAGGATGATGGATAAAAAACACACCAAGGGTCAGATTCGATCCCGCAATAGGAATACCCTTAGCGAAATCAACTGCCAGGTTTGACGAAATGTTTTCGTTCTGATCCAATACAATAGGCTCATCGCAGACTATGCATCCTTGCGCGTCGGAAATAGTAATGTTAACCGAGGGTATGAGGGATGACTGGTGAAAGACAACTCCCCCATACGATAGAGGGTCATTAACACGCAAGTGATTGCTGTGCGCGACAAGTTCTCCATCCTGATAAACGCTCAGATCTGTCACATAGTCGGTCGGTAAACCTGTCTTGGGATCGAACGTGGCAGTAAAGTTATTGGTACGGAAGCTAATATTATGCGGAGTTCCACGTGGAAAGACGACTGCACTTTGACCATTGGGGAGAGCCTGGTCAAAGGTAAACCCTGCCAGGTTATCGCTAAGACCTACAAGCGGCGCAGGCAGTATACGTCGAGCCAGGCTGTTTGGAGCAAAACCATGCCACTGCGATAGAACACCTGCCATTAAGAGTGTAACCAGGGCTGCATGAAAAACAAAGGTTGAAAGCGTAGCCCAGGAATTTTTATTAGCATATAGATACGTAGCTTCATTATCTTTAAGCTGGCGGACCCGATAGCCCCGCTTATGAAAGTGGTCTTGTATCCACTGAACTGCTTGAGATGCATCGGAATAAGTGAATTCACTGCGCTCCAGAGCATTTTGATAGAAGTTGTCATTACGCCTGATAAGTGGATGTTTAAAATTATGCCAGATGCCTGGGGCACGGTTCAATGTACATACAATGATACTGAGCGAGAGCACTGTAAGCAACAACATGAAATACCAGCTTGAAAAGATCGTGTAGAATCGCAGCCAATCAAAGATCGGCGTAAGCGAACCATAGCGAGGCAATGCATTCTGTTGTACCCAGGCAGCATAAGCAACGGGGTCAGCAAGGACTTCGCCTGGTGCCTGCACAAAATAGATACCAATGAAACAGATTACAGCGATTGAAGTAATCAGAAATATAGCTGTGCGTACTGAACTTAGCCAGCCCCAGATGCCATCGATTGGATGCTTTAATATATAAAAGAAACGTTGGTTATTCTTTTGTTGAAACGATGGCTTATCAGGGTGGGTTTTTCGGTCACCTTTTGGATATGTACCAGGCGGGCGAAACTGCACCGCTGTGTGTTGCAGCTTTGCCGCCTTCTTTGTAGGAAGCGCCATGCTGTTATATCGTCTATCTTTCCCATTTCGAGACTATCACAATAGAGGGCGAAGTATCGACCCTTACATATGATAGAGCATAGGCGCTCTTCTGACAAGCGGATTTGTCTCATTGACATCCTCCCCAGGCATAAATGCCAGGGATTCCCCCACCCTCGCGAGTGAGAGTTCCTGCTTCATCAGCGCCAGCCTTCCCTGGTTCCATTCAGGTTTGGTCTTACGTCGCTTCCACAGGCAGCAGCACCGCAAGCCCTGCGGCGGAAAGACGCAGCCCTTCGGTCAGGACCGAATTTGCTGCATTCACGTCTCTATCGTGATGGGTTCCACAGTTGGGACAAGTCCATTCACGCACCTCTAAGTCCAGGCTTTCAAGCACATAGCTACAACACGAGCAGATTTTCGAGGACGGGAACCAGCGATCAATCTTGATCAGGTTGCGCCCGTACCACTGCGCCTTGTATGCTAATTGTCGCACGAACTCGCCCCATCTAACATCGGCAATGGCCTGCGCCAAGGAGTGGTTCCGCATCATATTCTTGACCGCCAAACTCTCGACGCAGATCACTTGGTTCTCGCGGATCAAGCGGGTAGAGAGCTTGTGCTGGTAGTCGCGCCGTCGGGAAGCTACGCGTGCATGGATCTTGGCAACTTTGCGACGGGCCTTCTCTTGGTTCTTCGAGTTTTTTTGCTTGCGGGCGTGGCGCTTCTGGGCCCTAGCCAGCTTCTTCTCGTCTGTGGCAAAGAAACGAGGATTGCCGACCTTTTCGCCCTTGGAGGTGATCACCATCGAGGTCAATCCCAAATCGGCTCCGATCTGCTCTGGCGAGGGAGGCAAAGGCTCGATCTTTTCCTCAACCAGCAACGAGACGAAATAGCGACCTGCGTTATCACGGCTCACCGTGACCGTCGAGGGGAGCGCTCCCTCTGGCAGGGGGCGAGACCACCGAATTGCGAGCGGGGCGTCCATTTTTGCCAACGTGAGGGTGCCATCCTTCCAGGTGAAGGCGGTAGCGGTGTAGGTCGCCGCCTGAATGCCTCGCTTTTTCGACTTGAAGCGCGGGTATTTCCCTCGCCCCGCGAAGAAATTGACGAAGGCACGATCCAGATGACGCAGGCTTTGTTGTAAGGGCACGCTGGAAACCTCAGCCAGCCAAGCCGTCTCCGCTTGCTTTTTGAGGACCGGCAGACAGGCGGAGAGATCGCCGTAAGAGAGGCGCTTGCCCTCCTCTTGATAGACCCGGCTTTTGATTGCAAGGGCCCAGTTGTAGATCCAGCGCGCACAGCCGAAGGTGCGAGCAAGAGTGTGTTGTTGCTCGTCAGTTGGATAGCACCTGTAACAGTATGCGCGCTTGAATTTGCCCATACTATCCCACTCTTTTTTGCTCCCAGCAAACCGGAAACGAGCGGTTTTCCTCCCTGCCCATCCGGTCTATCAGGAGCGCGCCGTGTATCCCTCCGCTTAAAAGCGAGGGTCTTACGGCGCGGTTTGATAAAGTGACTGAAATCCTCGATAAAGAAGCGTCCAAGGGCCAGCGTGTCATCACGCTGGCCCAGACTATCAAGGCCAATATACGCTGCCCTGGTATCTTCCCAGGCCCAGGTGCCATCGAGTAGATCGCCCGCGGCAGTAAAAAAGCTCTCATAACGCACCATTGTTCCATCAATATGCACAAATGGTATGCGTTTAAGTCGAGACAGACGTGGCGTTCCCCGGTACAGCTCTTCCAGGACCTCACGATCCAGCCGCTTAAGAAAGGCGTCGCTTGAACGTGGAACACCTCCTGGCGCATCCAGGGCCAGGCCCAGCAGCAGGCGCGCTCCGTCGGCGTAGTAGTGCTCGGAGTAGGTCAGGAGTTGAATCAGGCGGTTACGCAAATCGCGACTGGACCCGCGCCAGCCATCAAAGGGCTCATGGGGAAACAGGCGCACATCAGAGAAGCCCTGCTGTTCCATCGCTGTCACAAACTGCGCGGCAGTATCTATATCCGCCTTCGAGTCAACATAATACACGCGAAAGCCATAAACAGAGCTTGCCACCGCGGCCAGTCTGATGGCCAGGCTGGTTTTGCCGCTGCCAGTTCCGCCACAAATGACACCGTGCTCTTGAAGAGCGGTCAGGGGAAAGGTGAACCAGCCCCCTTTTTCCCAATCCAGGTCGCCGCCTAGCGGACGCCCGATAATAGCCGGGCCATTTGCCTGAAGTGGATGTGCTGACCCGCTAGCGGGAGGTGGTAAAGATGCATTTCCTGGATACGAATTCTGAATGAGCGATGCCAGCTTTGTAACAACGCCGGCCAGCGTCAGCTCATCCTCATTCTCCTGAACTTCCTTAACGTGGTGGCACGATCCGCGTTGGGTAAAGTGCCGGGAGCGCTTTATCCAGGCCGAACACACGAGAGGAATACCTATCAGGACAGCCATGAAAGGGGTAAGCAGTGTATTATATAACCACACAGCCAGCAGGTACATGGCCACTCGCTGCATATTGTGTGTTCTTATGGCAAGCAACAGTTTCGGTAGAAGCTGATGGACCGGAGACTCGAAATGCCATAAGCCAGCATAGAAGACAGCGCCCAGGAGCGCAAATGCCATCAGACCTTGCCAGCGATTGCGGCGGTCAATCCGGGTGGTCTGTGCCCAGCGGAACAAATGCCTGCCGAGCAGTGGTGCTGGCCCCATCCCTATCAGGCACCCAACAAGGGCCACGAACAGCAGGCTAGAGCGTAAGGGGATGATAGGAAGAAATCTGTTCGAGCGCATAGACCTTGATCCTTTCTTGTGCCCGTGCATCCATTTTGGCAAGCGTGTCAGAAACCGCATGCAGTGGCATCCTGGTCGCGAAGTACCAGACGCTGCCATAGCGATTACTCAGATCGGTGAGGATGGCGTGCAGACTCCCTCGTTCTTTGACAGACAATTCTACTTCAATTGCGGTGATCTCCTGGTCAAAATGAGCAACCAGTTCTGCATCGGGCGTATGAGGAGGAGTGCTCCCTGCTGTGTAGCGCGGCCGTTCCGCTTTGAGCATTCGTTCGCTTTTCCATACGTCCTCGGGATAGAGCTGCTCGACAAAAAGCCGAACGTGGTTGATCGCGTGCAGATGCGGTAAGGTCGCAAAATTTGGCGTATAGTGGGCAGAGCTCAGGCCCAGTTCGGTAATAGCGCGACGGGTCAGCCAGATCCATGCCGGATAATCCGTGAAGACGTTTTTCTGTTCAATGTAGCCCAGTTTGTGCCAGCGGGCCAGCACCTGGCGTACGGCGCTCTGGCTTATCCAGTTGGGTCGCTTTGTGCCATGGCCCGCTCGCATACCCAGGAGCACCTGAAGCTGATCAAGAGAGATGGCGTACTGTTCCGCCATCCAGCGCAAGGCCCAGCGATCTCGAGGAGACAACATGGTACTGCCTTTATGACGGCGTGGTTTAGATGGCAATGATTCGAGTGCGATCATGATACCTCCTGCTGCTATCAGTATGTTGATTTCCTCACGTTAGCTTCGTTTTAAGAAGTGCTATACACGAACACACGAGCCGGTTCCCTTACTGCTTACTTTGAAGAACTTGCTCAAGAAAGTGGAACATGTAGTTCGCTTCTTCCTCACAGGGCTCTCCATAGAGAGCTGCGATACCCATGCCTTTGCAAAACATCCTTCGAGTTCAAACAGAACTATTGTCAGGTAGATGGATAGATAGATAGATAGCCAGCCAATTTCACGGGCATCCAACTGGCGTTTTACCAATTCGCGGCGAAGGCCCCTGCGTTTGCGCAAGGGGATGAAAGCCGCGCTGCCACCAGGCAGTTCTTGCCTGCCATGTGTTCTAATCTGTTGTATACTCTGTGTAGTTCTTTTGCACGTAAAGAATCTAATAGAGTTTTGGCAGGTTCCACGACGCAGGGTCGTGGGTAAAAACACGCCTGTCTTGATCAACCGTGCCATGCGAGACATGAGTTGCTTTGAGTTTGTCTCGCTTCTATGCGACGCCCCGAACGAACGGTGTAGGACTATACACCTGAGTCATTCGTCGCGCGCCCCCGGCTTGGAGCCGTGGGGAGTCGTCACTTATTCTTCTGGCGGTCCGTTTTCTACTGAAAAAGCACTACCTCTCGTGTTCATCATCCCAAGCATAGCAGGCGTAACGTGACACTATGATGACGGTGAGAAAATTGCTGAGTTGTAGCGCAATTTTAGACCCGCGACCTGTGCTTCGCGAACTCGACAAGCAAGCTTTATAGCTGCCACGGTTTGTGCATCAAGCTCGTTCACATGCAAACAGGTCTCAGCCTGGAGGCTTTTCATCAAGTATAGAGCCAGGTCTTGCATCCTTGCTCCATCGCTCATTCGAAGAAAAAGAGTCGACAGCGACCGAA